>CAYHCU010000001.1:0-53638 GCA_964355035.1 uncultured Flavobacteriales bacterium
ATATGATCGAGCAATTCATCGATATAGATCTTGATTTTCTGTTGAGCGCCGGCATAGTCTTTTCCTGCCAGATCATTTCTTACTTTCCCTAGCGTGTCACGAAAGTGAACATGGTGTTCCAATAATTCAGCGACGATAGAAGTTACTGTTGGTTCATTGGTTTTAAGCAAAGCCGGAAATAGGACTTCCTCCTCTTTATAGTGATGGTATTTATCGGCGTAAAAACGAAAAAAATCAAGTAATTTAATCAAATTTCGCTCATATTCCTCCGGATCCACTTCCCAGGTTTTATCGAGCGACAGGGTAATTTGAGTGGCTTCAATAACAATAGCATGTTCGCTATACATTATCGTTGAAAGTTGAGAGATCATTGGTTTTTTGTGTAGACTATCAAATGTAAATTTTGAAAAGCACCTAAACTATGACGATAATCATGCGGGGTTTATGAGATTTAGTGTGTGGGAACGGTTTGAAAAGCATATGAAAGGTTAAGGAGTTCAAGGTTCAAAGTTCAGTTCAAAGTTCAAAGTTCAAAGTTCAAAGTTCAAAGTTCAAAGTTTCAGCATCTTGGTTATTGCGGAAGTAAAGTTGGCGGGAATGGGGATTAAGAGGTTAAAAGGAACCGGAAACAAAACGACACACCCCAATAATATCTTGAGCAAATAGCAATTCCACTTTCTTGGCTACACTATTTCAAAAAAGCCAGTTATTTTGCATGACCTCTTGGAATATTAGGGCTGTCTGGATTTACAGAAAGTTTAAGTAGTTTTGGAAGCAAAATAAAAAAATTATCCGGTACAACCGAATACTGACTTATTTTTCTCTACGAAAAATCTGCGGAATCTGCGAGAAATAAATGCAGTTATTTTTTCTCCCGCGGATACGCAGATTAAAACGCAGATTCAATGTGCACTAAAGTCCATTTACTTTGCTGAAAAATTTCTCCGGAAAAAAAAATTGAAACGCCCTCGCATTAAATCACTCCCCAACTTTTAATCCTGATCCATTTATTTTCGCGAAAAAAGAACTAAATTTGTGTTACCATGACTATTAAAGAATTAAATAAATCAAAGACACCAATTGTCAGGATCAATAAGAAATTAGACAAACTTGCGAAGAAGGTACTTTTCCCTGAAAAATTAGAAGAGGCCAATCGTGTTCTTAAAACTGTTGGGTTGCCAAAGATCAAGAAACGGAAACGCTAACTTTTATCCTTATCGAAGCGGAGTAGTTATGTTGATTCTGTTGAAGTACCATAGAGAATATCCACTTCCTCTACAGTTATCAGAAAACGCCTGTTGAAATGTTCCCTCTCAGCGGATAAAAGATGCTGTGCTAATCCCCGTTTTATGGCTTTCTTGTGCATAAACTATGATCCTCAGTCGCTTTTGGTCTTTCATTATTGTGGGCAGCATTATTTACTTGCTTATTATGCTCACTTCCGGACGTTTGTACACCGTTAGCCAAGTGGTGAACGGCAAGCAGAATGATCCCTTGCTCGTGACTGAAATGCCTGTGAAATATTTTCAAACTGCTGATACAGCCTTTTTTTCTGCACTCGTTCAAGCTGGACCGTCAGGATTTCAACGGGGCGATTCTCTTTACCAACTGAATGAAGGCGGAATTGTCCAAATCTCTGTTGGCAAACAAGCAGCCGATGGTATTTTTATTACCTGCAAAAATACGCTGATCGATCTCTGGCTCCCGTTAATAGGCTACCTCACTTTCTTTTGCGGACTGCTTAATTTGCTAAGCGCTTCCAATGCACTTAACAAATTGGCGAAATTAATGACGCCACTATTCGTAAAAATATTTCCTGAACTACCCGTCGGTCATCCTGCATACGGATTTATGACAATGAATTTTGCAGCTAATTTTCTTGGTCTCGACAATGCTGCCACGCCTTTTGGACTGAAAGCCATGGAAAGTATGCAGGAGGTGAATGAAAACAAATCACGCGCTTCAAACAGTCAGATCATGTTTCTTTGTTTGCATGCTGCCGGACTTACACTCATACCAACTTCTATCATCGGTTACCGTGCAGCGCAGCATGCTGCTAATCCGGCTGATATTATGTTGCCATGCATTATCACTTCTTTTGTCGGAACAATTGCAGCTATGGTTTTTGTGAGTATTAAGCAACGGATCAATCTGCTCAATGGTGCTGTCCTTCTTTTTGTAACAGGCATCAGTGCTGTAATCGGTTTGTTGATGTATTATATCATGCAACTTGGCGGAATAGAAAAAATACATTTTACCGGCAATCTTAGCAATGCTGTTTTGTTGTTCATTATTCTTGCTATTGTTTTATATAGTTTGTTGAATGAAAAGATATTCAAACTTAACCAGACAAATATTTTCGATTCATTCGTACATGGCGCAAAAGACGGTTTCACAACAGGAGTGCGCGTTTTGCCGTATATGATAGCGATGCTTGTTGCCTTGAGTATTTTCCGCAATTCAGGTTTGATGGAAATTGTGATGAAAGGTGTTCGTGCGGTGATGAGTATTTTCAATGTTGATCCGCAGGTAACAAATGCTATTCCCGTAGCATTGATGCGTCCTTTCAGCGCCGGTGGCTCACGCGGATTTATGCTTGATGCCATGAAAACTTACGGCCCTGATAGCTTAACCGGTCAACTGTCTTGTTTGTTTCAGGGAGCCGCCGAAACTACTTTTTATGTTATTGCACTTTACTTTGGTTCCGTTAATGTAAAGGAAACAAGATACACCTTAGGAGTCATGCTGCTCGTTGATCTCGTTTGTGTGATTGTCGGAGCTGTGGTCTGCAAAATGTATTTTTAGTTGACTTCCTTTCCTCTTCATCAAATCAATCAACAATAGCCTTACATTCGCATTGAAATTAGTGTTAATTATAAAATTCGATGTCGAAAAAAAATATTCTCCTTTTCGCAGTTAGTCTGCTTCTTTTTTCTAATTCGTGCAGACATGATACCGACCTCACATTATTGAAAGAAGTTTCATATAGTTTGGAGATCCAACCAATCATTGCAGGCAATTGTACTCAAAGCGGCTGTCACAATAGCCAAGGTGGGGAAGTGTTTTCATTGGTAACTTATACTGATGTAATGGATGGCGGTGTAAAAGCAGGAGATGCTCACGGAAGCAAATTTTACAATGTCATCAGCAATCACACCCTTGAGAATATTATGCCTCCTCCTCCTCTGCCATCACTATCAAATGATCAAATCAAATTAATTTACATCTGGATTGAACAAGGCGCTAAAAACAACTAAGACATGAAACAAATACTTGCCATCTTCTTTGTAATTGCGTTGTTCAACGGATGCTATTACGATAATGTTGATGAATTGCACCCGGGTGCGCTTCCTTGCGATACGACAAGCGCTGTATCATTTGCTAACGACATTCTTCCAATCATGCTTCATAGTTGCGGAAGTGGAAATATGGCTTGCCATAATACTACTGCTGCTGCAGGTCACTATGGATTGGGAACATATTCTGGTGTGATCAATTGCATTGATGTCAGCACTACTTTTTTGCAAACAATTACTCATGATCCTGCTATTGCGTCATCGAAATGGATGCCTTTTAATTCACCTGCAAAAATTGATGCTTGTAGTATTTGGAAAATAGAACGTTGGATCACCGATGGGAAACTCGATAATTAAATGAAACAAATGTATCTGAAAAAAATATTTCCTATTTGCATTCTTGCGCTAACTTTCTTATCAACTAAAGCGCAAGACTGGCCGAATTCCGCTGATTCTCTTTCAGCCAATTTAACTTTTGAATCAACTCGATTGGTCGATCAACATACTGTTGAAATTCTTGCTCCTCGAACCCTTGATTTTCTAATTTCACATCGATTCGGACCAATCAATTCTATGGCTTATAATGCTTGGGGAATTGATGGACCGGCCAATATTCGTTTTGCTCTTGAGTATAGTCCTACAAGCAGACTGATGTTTGGAATCGGACGATGTTCGAACGAAAAAATGGTGGATGGATTTTTGAAATTTCGTTTACTTCGCCAAAGTAAAGATACAGGAATGCCACTTAGCTTAACTCTCTTCGCCGGTTCTTATTATACTACAATGAAAGATGGCAACAAAGAAGCAAACGGTTTTGATAAATATCAATATGCTTCCAGCCGACTTTCTTATTGCTTTGAAGTAATGATTGCTCGTAAATTTTCTTCAGCTTTTTCTTTGCAGATTGCTCCATGGTTTGTTCATTATAATCTTGTTGATCACATCACTGATCAGAATGATGCTTTTGGTGTTGCCGGATTGTTACGAATGAAATTCACGAAGCGTTCTGCAATTACTTTTGAATATGCTTATCGCATCAACAACTATTCTTTAGATGTAAAATATTACGACAGCATGTCAATAGGCTATGAAGTTGAAACCGGAGGTCACGTTTTTCAAGTGCATTTTACCAATAGTTTTGGACTCAACGAAAGTCAGTTTTTTGCTCATACCGATTCGCAATGGAATAATATGGGTATTCGATTAGGGTTTAATATATCGAGGAAGTTTTCACTTTAAACAGTCCTTTTGCTATTATAATATACTAATAAAGTATATTTTGAACAATATAGTTGCCTTTTTGGCAACTATATTGTATCTTTGGTAAATTATTTGATGCATATGAATATCTACAACAAAGGGTCGTTGATAAAATTCTGGAAGAAACATGCTGATTCCAAAAATCAACTTGAACTTTGGTATAATGACGTTCAATCAAAAAATTGGCAAAAACCAAGTGATGTAATTCTCGATCTAGCTTTCGCTGACATTCTAGTAAACAACAGAGTGGTCTTTAATATAAAAGGAAATAAATATAGAATTGTAGCGAGCATCAATTATCAAAAGGGCTGGTTGTTCATTAAATTCATTGGTACTCATGCTGAATACAATAAAATTGATGCATTAACAATTGAAGTCTACTAAATCGAATACTATTCTCAAAAATACACTTCTATGGAATTAAAAATAATCAAAACTGAAAAAGACTATCATAAATCATTGGCTTTGTTTGAGAAATATTTTCATTCAAAAAAAGGAACTCGAGAAAGTGAAATTGCTGATGTCTTAGCCTTACTGATTGAATTATATGAAAGTGAGAATTTCAAAATTAACACTCCTGATCCTATCGAAGCTATTAAATTCCGGATGGAACAACAAAATCTAAAGCAAAAAGATCTCGCCAAATGTTTAGGTGGGAAAGACAAAGTTTCCAAAATTTTAAACAGAAAAAGAAAGTTGACCCTTGAAATGATCAGAAACCTGAATGAATTCCTGAATATTCCTTTGAGTTTACTTGTCAAAGATTATTGAAAAAACAACTCTAATGCACCTTTATCTTCAACTCATCAAAAATAAATCCTTTTAGTCCGACGAGTAAACGGTAGCAAGAGTTGATTTTTTCTTCTCCCAAGCAATATGACATTGAATGATCGTCTGTATGTTCACAACGACAATTAAGAGCAGAGAAATCAAAACTATTGAATTTTTCGTTTTGCTGAATAGACAATTTTACCAATTCATCAATACTGTTTGCGTGATTGGTCTCTACATCTTTACTTTCTAAATAAAGTTTCAGTATATTCTGAATACCACTTTTAGTAGCCAAACAAACTGAAAACTCCACTACATCCTCCTGTGGCTTCGAAAGTTCATTCGTTATCATATTATATGTTCCAAGCACACTGTCGAGCAATTGTTGATTAACTTGTTTCATAATTTTTTATTTTTAGATCGAGGTTAATACTTTTAGTGAATCCCATTTTTCCTGCACATATGCTTCTGCTCTATGCAATAATTCTTCTGCCATCTCCGGATTCTGGCGCTGTAAAACACTATACCGTCCTTCTTTATACATGTAATCTTTTAAAGCAAGTGTTGGTTCCTTCGAGTCAAGTATGAATCTTTTACCATGTGGATTCAACGGATTGTAACGGTAAAGAGGCCAGTAGCCCGATTTAACAGCGTTAGATTGTTGCTCAGCACCATGTCCTAAATCAAAACCATGCGCAATACAATGACTGTATGCAATGATCAATGATGTGCCCGGATAAGCTTCTGCTTCTTTGATTGCTCGCAATGTCTGCGTGTCATTTGCACCGAGAGCAATTTGAGCTACGTATACATTTCCATTGGTAATTGCAATCTGTCCAAGATTTTTCTTCATCGATTTTTTTCCGCCTGAAGAATATTTTGCAATTGCTCCAATCGGTGTTGACTTAGAGGTTTGTCCGCCGGTATTAGAATATACTTCTGTATCTAATACTAGAATGTTCAGTTTTTCTCCTGTAGAAAGAACATGATCCAATCCACCATAACCAATATCATACGCCCAACCATCGCCACCGATAATCCAAACAGATTTTTTAATCAGGTTTTCTGATAGAATCGAGAGGCGTTTTGCTTCGTCTGATTTAATATCAGTTAATTTCTTGTTCAATTCACTCACATATTCGTGTTGAAGTTTGATTCCATTCTCATTGGATTCATCGTTGGCAAGAATATTATTCACCAACGTATCTCCTACTTCACCACTCATTTTTTTCAATAGCATCAATGCTGAATCTCTTCTGTGATCAAAAGCTAGTTTTATTCCTAGTCCAAATTCTGCATTATCTTCGAACAATGAATTCGCCCAAGCCGGACCGTAACCTTCTTTGTTGGTTGTCCAAGGTGTTGTTGGAAGATTCGCTCCATAAATAGAAGAGCAACCTGTTGCATTGGCAACAACCATTCTATCACCAAATAATTGCGTAAGTATTTTCAAATACGGAGTTTCACCGCAACCGGAACATGCACTTGAAAACTCGAATAATGGCTGAAGAAATTGTGTACTCTTAACACTTGTCATGTTTACTCTTTCACGATCCATCTCAGGGAGATTGAAGAAGAAATCCCAATTTTTCTTTTCATGTTCAACAAGTGACAAACGATCGTGCATATTAATCGCTTTAACGCCAGGATGTTCTTTACTTTCAATCGGACATACTTCAATACATAAATTACAACCGGTACAATCTTCTACTGCAACTTGCAATGTATAAACTTCTTTTTCTTTATTGAATTCTTTACCAACAGGAGCAACATGCTTGAAGCCTTCCGGCGATTTGCTCAATAAATCTTTGTCGTAAATTTTTGCACGAATAGCAGCATGCGGACAAATAATTACACACTTGTTACATTGTGTACACATCTCTTCATCCCAAACAGGAACGATTGATGCAATATTTCTTTTCTCCCACTTTGTTGTAGCAGTTGGGTAAGTTCCATCAACCGGAAATGCACTTACAGGAAGTTCATCTCCTTCTCCTGAAAGAATTCTTTGTAGTACATTCTTTGCAAAGTCAGGAGCATTTGAATTGAATGAAAACTGTTCTTCTTCTTTGGCCAAAATAGTCAGAGGATAATCTACTTTTTTAAGATTCTCCAATGCTTTATCAATTGCAGCATAATTTTTATTGATAACCGATTCCCCTTTTGAAGCATATGTTTTTGCAAGTGCGCTTTTAATTTTCGTCACCGCCTCTTCTTTTCCGATAATATCTGACATGGCAAAGAAGCAGGTTTGAAGAATGGTATTAATTCTTGAACCAAGTCCGGCTTCCCTGGCAACACGTGTAGCATCAACCACAAAGAAGTTGATTTTTTTTGCAATGATCTGCTCCTGCATTTTAACAGGCAATTCATTCCAGACTTCCTTTTCATCAAAAGGAGCATTCAATAAAAAAGAACATCCTACAGCAGCATTTTTCAACATGTCAAGCTGATTCACAAAATTAAACTGATGACAAGCAATAAAATTAGCAGCGTTAACAAGGTATGTTGAGTGAATAGGTTTATGACCAAAACGAAGGTGCGAAACAGTTGACGATCCTGATTTTTTTGAATCATAAACAAAATAACCTTGTACAAAAAAATCGGTTGACTCACCAATGATCTTAATTGAATTTTTATTTGCGCTGACAGTTCCATCAGCTCCTAAGCCGAAAAACAAACCTTGAAATTCGTGAAGGTTTCCCGGCGAAAACAATTTGTCGTATTTAAGGCTGTTAAATGTGACGTCATCATTAATACCAACAGTAAAATGATTTTTAGGTGTAGTTGCACCCATTTCATCAAAAACCGCTTTTGCCATTGGCGGAGTAAATTCTTTCGAAGATAAACCATAACGACCACCGGTGATTTTAGGCATTTTTGAAAAATGTGGTTTATCACTCGCAAGATTCTCAGCAATTGCGGTAATCACATCCTGATATAATGGTTCTCCAATTGCTCCCGGTTCCTTTGTACGATCCAGTACTGTAATATATTTTACTGTCGACGGAATTGCTTCAATGAAATCAGAAATTGAAAACGGACGGAATAGATGTACAATTAGATAACCTAATTTTTCACCTTTACTGTTCAGAAACTGTGTAGTTTCTTCAACAGCACCGGCCCCTGAACCCATGATGATAATAATTTTTTCTGCTTGCGGATGACCTGCATATTGAAACAAAGAATAATTTCTGCCGGTTAGTTCAGAAAACTTCTTCATCATTTCTTTTACAATTCCCGGCGTATTTGAATAGAATGTATTGCAAGCTTCACGATTTTGAAAATACACATCCGGATTTTGTGCTGTTCCTTTCAAAGAAGGATGAGCCGGAGACAAACTGCGACTTCGATGCGCAGCAACATCATCTTCATCAATCATTGTTCTGATCACATCGTCAGTGATAACAGAAACTTTTGCAAGCTCATGTGAAGTTCTGAAGCCATCAAAAGCATTTATAAACGGAATTCTTGATTTAAGAGTAGCAGCTTGAGTGATTAACGCAAAATCCATTGACTCCTGGACATTACTTGCAAACAACATGGCAAAACCGGTTGAACGAACCGACATTACATCTGAATGATCGCCGAAAATAGAAAGCGCATGAGTTGCAATCGTTCTTGCTGCAACATGTAAAACAAAGGGTGTTAACTCACCTGCTATTTTAAACATATCGGGTATCATCAACAGCAATCCTTGTGATGACGTGAAAGAGGTGGCTAATGCTCCACCAACCAATGAGCCATGAATTGCTCCTGCTGCTCCACCTTCACTTTGCATTTCCTGAATACGAGGAATTTCTCCCCAGATATTTAACTTTCCGTGAGAGGCCCATTCATCACAATGCTCTCCCATGGTAGACGATGGAGTTATCGGATAAATAGCGCATACTCCATTTGTTTTATAAGCAACATGAGCTACCGCCTCGTTACCGTCCATTACTTTCAATACTTCTGACATACTATTACTTTTCTATAAAAGTAAAAGCCTCACCGCATTCCAAATATGACACAAATCACTTTAGCTTAGGGATTTGTCATGTTCTTATGTTTTTGGGGGATTTTGGCTCATTTTTGCGATAGTATTCAGAGGTTTGTTTACAGTTGAGCCATGGGAATAAATAGTGGAAGAAAAATTGTCCGCTCCTTAGAAAATGAAGGTGCCATAAGAATTTAATTCCCTTTACTGTCGTGCCTAGAGATCCACGAGATCCCTGCGGGATGACAACCACGTAATTTAATAGGGAAGAGAGAAGGATAAGAACAACAAGATTCTTTCAGAATTTTACTGTCTGCTTAAGCAAAATGTCTAAAGCAATGCAAACTAAATACATTTTCTTCATGAAAACAATTGTCACCATTATAAAACACGGCAACTTCGAACTACGAATACCGAACATCGATTTTCGAACATCGAACATCGAAAAAACATTTACTCAATCACTACCGCATGCCCATTGAATTCAACTTTACAACCGGATACAATTTTATTCCGCTTTCTTAATTCTACCACATCATTTACTTTTACTTCGCCATTTTCTATGGCGACATTCGCCTGACCACCATTTTCACACCAACCCATTAGTTTCAATAATTGATTTAGGTGAATATTTTTACCGGATATTTCAAAAGATTCCATTTCTCCTTAATTTTGGGTAAAAGTACAAAACAATTATCATTATCTTCAACCGATGAATAAAGATGCACAATACGACAATCTCCGCAATGAACTGAACAAATCCAAAACCTGGCCTATCGTTTATATGTTTAAGTTTATTATTCCGGCAGACAGTAAAAAACAAGCATTAGTAGAATCAAAATTTTCTGACGATTCGGTGATGACTAAAAAAGAATCGACGAATGGAAAATACATGAGCATTACGATCAAAGAAGTAATGCTGGATGCAGATTCGATTATTGCAAAATATATGGAGTTGGAGGGGATTGAAGGGTTGATGTCGTTTTGATGACTCCTATACTTACTCCTCACAAATAAAAAAGTGTCAAATCCATTTTCTGGTGAGCGAACAAAATTTCTCGCCTAATTTATATTTAAATCAGAAAGACTAAAGATTTGCTGATGCAATTTTTTATGCTGAAAATCTGCGTATTTATCTGCGCCTTTCTGCGGGAAAAACTTAAAAACCAACTCGCATTAAATCACTCCACAACTTTTAATATTGACATACAAAAAAGAGGATGACCGCCTGAAATGAAAGCGATCATCCTCTGATAAATTACTTTTTGATTACAACAAGTTGCGAATATGAATTTTCGATTGTTGCTAATTTCAAAGTATAAACTCCTTCAGCTAATGAAGATGTGTTGATCATTTGTTCGTTATTGCTTCTATTATTTCCATCGCCTTGTAAGCAAATTTTTCCAAGGGCATCTACAATTACCCAAGTTTGAACATTTTCAGTAGTGCTGAATTTAATTCGAATCTCGTCTTTTGCAGGATTAGGATAAACTGAATAATTTTGACTTTTGAAATCGTTTATACCGGTAACGACAACACCAATTGAACTTGCTGCAACATTCACAGGATAAAATATTTCTTGATTGTGGTTGAAATTTCCATTTGAAATCAACTTCACAGCAGGATCGAAACTGAAACTTACTGTACCTGTAACATTCGGACGAAGTATAAAATTCAATTGTGCAATCTCTCCATTTCCTGTTACTTTAGTTTGATTTGTTCGTACCATTCCGAAATCTACGTAACCATCTAAAGGGAAATCCTTATATAAAGTTATCATATCTATTCCATTGTTGCCAATCCAACTATTCATATAAGAAATCGAAACTGATCCGGGAACAATAAAAGTCGGATCATAATAAATTCGCGAAGAAATTCCATAGACATTTTGAATAGTAGAAGCTGAAGAGAGTTGGATAGGCAATTGAACTAGACCTCCTGCATTATAAATTCCTGAACCAACAACCTGCAATGTAGGATCCGTTGGTCTTACAGTTACCGGTGCCATACGGTCATTCAAATTGTAATTTGGCAAATGTCTTCCATAGTTTTGTTGAATTGCAGAGATATCCATTGCATTCACAACACCATCACCATTGCAATCTGCATTTTTCTTATCAACCATGTCTTGCAAATACATGATTCCGTTGGACCCGCTCGTGTACCAATCATTTGCCGGTTGGCTACTCCAATTTGACGAAGCACCTAATCTAGCAGTTCCTCCATCATTATAATAAATTCCAACTGTAAACAGATCTTCCATATTCACCTCTCCGTCTCTGTTTGTATTTCCAGGCCAAACCGTACAATCGATAATATTCTGAACATTATAAAAAGTATCCGTTTGAATACCGTCTGAAACAATTAAGGTAAGCAAATAAACTCCGATTCCGGAAAATTGATGGACACCAATCGAGTCTGTAGAAGTATTTGCAGCTCCGGATGCAGGATCGCCAAAATCCCATAGATAAGAAGTTGCTTGTCCGCTTATATACGCTGAAATTGTAGTCACATTTTGAACACAGTCACCACCTAATTCATTGTAGAAAGTTACATCCAAACAATTTGTTCCAACTTCAACATTCTGAACGACTGTGTCAGATTGAGTTCCATCTGTAGTGATCAAAGTAACAGTATAAATTCCGGGAGAAGAATAATAGTGATATGGATTTGTTAAGCTAGAAGTATCACTCGTTCCTGAAGCGGTATCGCCGAAATTCCAAAATGATGAAATATTATCACCGGTAGATTCATTTGTGAAATCAATGAAACTACTACCGGAGCAAGCAGAAGAAAAAGCTGCATTAAAACAATCTGTTCCAATATTCAATATCATAGACCTATAATCCCATTGCGACCCAATATTAACAAAAAGTGTTACAAAATAAGTTCCTGGATTCACAAAGATATGATACGCATCTGTGTCATGCGAGATATTTCCGACACCTGAAGCGGTATCACCAAAATCCCACGTGTAAACTGCATATTGATCAGTGGCATTGAAAAAAATTGTATCACCCGCACAAGCGTTCGTGTGTGTGAAAGTAGCATAGCATGCTTTTGATTGATTACTTGTTAAAGTGAAAATAAAAAGCACAATAACAATTCGTAAGACTGAGTTGATTTTGTTTTTCATCGGGAGATTGATTTTTAGGAAGAACCAAAATTATGATAAAATGTCGATTCCCAACAAAAATAAAAATATATATTCAGCTAATCTCATAATTATTTACTTAACCAATTGACAATTTCTTTAATAATCCCGTTTCTGAAAAAAAACTGCGTTTTTCTATTAAATAACGAGGGTCCATTCATAATAAGTGGCCCTCGAAAATCATCAATTAGCACTCGGAGTTGCGCCTGCTTTTTTACTTTCAAAGAAATTATTGAATGGTTTTAAAATTAAGTATTGCAAGAACTACCTAGTGGGAATTATGAAACATAAAAAGATAATTGTGTAAGATGGATTTATTAGGATGACTGCACCTTTGCATAGTAATAATTCAATTACAATAAAAATAATAAGATCATGGCAAACACAACAGAACTAAAAGGAAACTGGAACGAGCAAAAAGGGAAACTTAAACAAAAATTTGCAACTCTTACTGATAACGATTTAATGTTCGCTGAAGGAAAGAAAGATGAAATGATGGGAAAACTTCAAATTAAGCTTGGTAAAACGAAAGAAGAATTACATCAACTCATTTCTGATTTATAATACATTTAAAAAGGGAATATCGCTTATTGGTTTTCAATTATTGATATTCCCCTTTTTCGAAGCCGCCTACTCATGAACACATCTCCAATAATTCGAACTTTAATTATCGTTATCATTATAGGAATATCTGTGACTAACTTTAATTTTAGCAATTCAAAAGTTAACCCTGAATTGAGATCACTTCAAAATTTAAAATTTAGAACAGATGTAATAGCGAAAACTATTATACCAGCCGCAAAAACATTTAAGAGTGACTTTCAAAAGTTCATTATTGAAGCGAACACTAAAATTAGTTGCAACGAACAAAATATTGCAAATTTAGTCACACAAATAAATAAAAACAAAAAGACTAAAAAAGTAAGTCTGGATAAAATAATTGAACTCGAAAAAATCAATATTAACTTAAAAATAAAACTTGACAATTACATTGCCGACGGTAATGGTAACTGGAAATCATTTCAATCAGAATTAAACAAAAATCTCGCTAAGCTTGAAATAGCCTACAATGATACCAAAATAAAAAACGATGGGCTCTGAAATTAAAAGCACAAGTACTCTAGGAAAAGTAGTACGCCGATACAATATTTCGAAAGCTAAAATTGAGCGGTATTTTATTCCTTCTGAAAACATTGAAGCTTACGAAAAAGCGAAATCAAGACAAGACCTTACAGCATATAGTACTTATGGAACCCAATTGCAAGTAAAATAACTCAGAAATCAATCAGTATCTTATTTCTTTGATCAACAATATTTATTCCCCCAATTTTTATTTAAAAACTTTTGTTCAATTTCAGTTTCCAATAATATTACCGCTGCCACTTGGTTGCGGTAATATTCTTTTTTCGGAAATTTATTAATAGTAGTCAACAATTAGCATGTAATCTTTTTAAAATGCGAAAGAAAGTTGCTGCATGTTTTTAACTAAAACGCACAAACCAAAAAACGTAAATATTACAACATTATCATGAAATTATATAACAAGTCAATTCATCAACATTCCGACCTTCGATTTAATAATTTCAACCAATTCCAAACAAAATAACAAACTTAAAAATGAAAAAAACAATTAATTTTATTCTACTTGCTGTAATAGGAAGTATAGGATCAACTTCAGCACAATCACCTGCTGTAATTACCAGCGATAAAGCCGGATGGCATAAGATTGCAGAAACGACTGTTGATTTCAAAAAAGAACGAGACGAAATTTCAGTTTTAGTTGCGGATCGATTCGCAGCTGTACAATTTAAAGTGCAAGATGCTCCAATTGATTTAATTTCTCTCGAGGTTTTCTTTGAAAGCGGAGACAAACAAATTATCGATGTACGAACTCCAATTAAAGCACATAGCGAAAGTAAAGTGATCAATTTAAATGGCGGAGAACGTAGTTTAAAAAGCATTGTACTTATTTACAAAACACTTGCTAATAGTAAGGATGAAAAAGCTCATGTTGAAATCTGGGGCTTGAAAACTAACACGGATGAGAAAAAAGCTACCAGAGCGTCAACTATTCAAACACCAAGTTTGATGCTTAGTGACAGTAAAGGATGGCACAAAATTGGTTCAAGAACCGTAGATTTCGTAAAAGATCATGACGAATTTATTGTTGTTGGCTCCGACCGATTCTCTTCAATAAAATTTAAAGTTATCGATGCATCTGTTGTATTATTAAGTCTTGAAGTATACTATGAATCCGGTGACAAACAAAATATTAGTTTGAACTCACCTATCTCAGCAGGAACAGAGACTAAATCAATCGATTTGAATGGCGGAGAAAGAGATTTAAAGAAAATTGCATTTGATTATAAAACTATACCAAATCAGACAGCAGATAAAGCTACAGTTGAAGTTTGGGGACGCAAAACAAATTTAACAGTTAAGTAAATAGTAAGCCGTGCAAATTGTGAGAGCATTTGCACGGTTTTTTTATGCCTAATAAAAAAGCTTTCTATCATCGAAAATCAATCAGAAACATGAAAAACCGTACAGTTCCTATAGGTGAAATCGGACTTAAAGCAGGCATTATCATAAGTATTTCACTTATTGTTTATTTTATGATAATGAGAAATTATAACCTCACCGAAAGTGCGACAGCTTGGACTTTTAACCTCGTCCTGCTTTTCATTGGCATAGCTTTCACTTTTGCATACTATCGATTACAAATTAAATCAAATATAGATTATTTTCAAGGCATTCAATTGGGAGGAACAACGACGACTGTTTGCGCAATTATTTATACTGCCTTCATCTATGCTTATGTATCATCATTGGATCCATTACTATTGCAAATACTAAAAGACAACCCTCTCTTTATAGGTAGGCCAATTACTCCTTTCAAAATTGCCGCTACTACTTTGATAGAAGGCATTTGTTCCGGTGTGATTTTATCTTTCATCGTGATGCAATTATATAAATCAGGATTCCAAAGAACACTTAATGATAAAAGTGTTAGAAGATAAGTTCCACTCAATTGGCCATTTTTAATCGTTTTCGGTATAAAAACATATAAATCATTATGTGAATTATATAAAATCAATTAAAAATTGTGTAACGCATGCAGCTCACAAAACATTCAAATTTGTCCAAGAAATACATTTCACAGTTAATACTAAAAAATTAAATCATGAGAACCAAAAAAACTATTCCACCACAAAACATCAGTCTATCTAATCGGATTAAAGTAAGACTGGATCACAAAACAATGATCATTATCAACAAGCTTTCTTCTCTTGAAGTTTGGAGGAAACTTTATCCAGATGCTCACATTATATCCTAACTACTACGTCTCAAAAAACTGAAATCATGGTTACGAAAAAGAATGAAATGCAAGAAACTATTCGAATTAAAAATGAATTAATCGTTAGGCAAACAAGAAGAATATTGCTTCTTGAAGATAAATTGACTGAAATGAGAAAGCGGTTTTTCCAACTAAAGCATCACTCCTTGGAACATTTACGTGTCAATTCATAGTGATTTCTGCGAACTTTTAGAACAATTCAATAAATTTAACACTTTCTGTTTTTGTAAACAATTTATTTTTCTCACCTTTGTGAGACATGGCAATAACCTCGCAAACCCTCTATTTAAGCCATGTTCAGAAGATTCTAAAATGTGAATTATGTAACATTTTTAAATGACTATGAAACGTTATTGAGACAAAAGCATAGCATCTTTGAATCGGACTAAAATAAACTCAATATTATTTTATTTCTGCAGAATTAAATGTAAAATAGTTGTAAAATAAAAATAGCTTCATCCTAAAAGTAATCAATCGAGTCAAATTTACAACACATGAACAAACTGACATGGTATCTTCGAACCTGCCAACTACTGATACTAATTATTTTATTTAGTTCAGCAATCTCCAGTGCTCAAACTTTTCAATGGGCAAAAAGTATTAAAAGCGAAGGCTTCGACGAAGGATATGATCTTGCAGTCGACCCTGATGGATATACTTACATTGCCGGAATGATGGAATACGATACAGATTTTGGAAATGGTGTGATTTTAAGTTCCGCTGGAATTCACGACATCTTTCTTGCTAAATATACACCAACAGGAAGACTAGTTTGGGCAAAAAGAGCCGGCGGAAAAGGCGGTGATAAAATACAGTCAATCGTACTAGATGGCAACGGGCATATATATGTTGCAGGTGAATTTGAAGATACTTGTTACTGGGATGGAATCATGAAAATAACAACCGGTCTTGGTATCAACAATATGTTCGTTGCAAAGTACGACACTTCCGGCCCTGTAATTTGGGTAAGTGATATTCACGGTGTAGGTGTATTGCATACTCGTGGATATGGTGTCACTTGTGACGCGCAAGGAAATGTGTATGCATGTGGTGGTACAAAAGGCGATACTTATCATGACTCAACTTTTCTATTTACATCGGCAGGAGATTACGATGGTACCGTTGTAAAATTTGACCCCAATGGAAATTTTGTTTGGGCCCGCAGAATGGGTGGAGCTGACAGTGACAAAGCTTATGGAATCGTAAGCGACAACAACGGATCAATTTACGTGACAGGATATTTTGTAGGTACTGCTGATTTTGCTCCAGGTGTAAACTTAAACGGCAATGGACATACTGATATTTTCCTTGCAAAATATAACACTGCCGGCACCTTGCAATGGGCAAAAATGGCAGGTGATACAGGTTTCGATCGTGGTTGGGATGTAACAATCAACGTAAATGGAGACATACTAATCACAGGAGAATTTCAAACCGGATATTTCGGACCAAATCTTGTATACTCTCGTGGTAATGAAGATATGTTTTTAGCTTCCTATGACAGTAATGGAAATAATAACTGGGCACTCTCCGGTGGTGGACCGGAAGATGATATTGGTAGAGGAGTTTCACACGATACAGCTGGGAATATTTTTGTTGTTGGTGATTATGCCAGTGAAGGAATTTTTCAACCTGACACAGTTATCGCAAACGGCTATGCAGATGTCTTTCTTGCAAGCTATAAATCTGATGGCTCAGCAATCAATTGGGTGCGTTCTATAGGCGGACTCGACAGTGATCGCGGACGTGGAGTTGGAACAGATCTTGCTGGTAATGTTTATATCTGTGGAGAGTTCATTGATTCGATAAGATTTGATAACACGAATATGATTGGTGATACGTTGCTGGATATTTTTATTTCACGAGTGATACAATGTAATGCACAATTATCGGCAACTGCAGAAAGTAAATGTAATGGTCAATGTGATGGCACCGGAGTTGCAATAGCGAGCGGTCAAAGTCCGTTTACTTACAATTGGTCAACTACTCCCCCGCAATCAGGAGATGTGGCCACAGGTTTATGTGCAGGAAATTATATTGTAACAATTACGGATGCCGGCGGATGTACCGCTACAGCATATGTTAACTTAATTGATCCGCCTTTACTTCAGACTACAACATCCATTACAAATTCGCTTTGTGCAGGAGCATGTGATGGCATTGCAAATGTATCAGCAAACGGGAATGGGCCTTTTACTTATTTTTGGTCTACAACACCACCTCAAACAAATTCGACAGCTACTGCATTGTGTCAAGGAAATTATATTGTCATTACAACAGATATAGAAGGTTGCGCCAATACTTCTTCTGTATCATTGACCGATCCACTACCGCTTCAGATGACTTCAGTTATCACCAATTCTAATTGTGTAGGCTGTAATGATGGAAGCATTAATCTATCAGTGAACGGAGGAACAACTTTATATCAATATCTTTGGTCTGATGGAAGCATTACAGAAGACTTGCAAAATATTCTTGCCGGCACATATAACATTTGTGTGACAGATGCGAACAATTGCACACTATGTGATACGTACATTGTTTTAGATTCAGGAAACGGAATAACAATAAACAACAATCAAGGCTATTCTATTTTCCCGAATCCATTTAACACCTTTACAACAATTCACCTGAACATTCCTGCAGGAGAAACTACAAAGGTTGTTTTATTTACCGCAACAGGACAAATTGCTTATCAAACCGAATTCAACGGTAATGAATTTCGATTGCCGGCAAACGATTTATCAAGTGGTGTTTATTTTTTGCAATTGAATAACAAAATGTTCAATGGGATGAAGATGGTGCCGGTGATTGTTGGGAATTGATAATTGAAAGTTGATAATGGACAGTTGATAATGGACAATTGATAATGGACAATTGATAATGGACAGTTGATAATGGACAATTGATAATGGACAATTTATAATGGACAATGGATGAATGCTTACATCGCGTCAATTGTCAATTGTCAATTGTCAATTGTCCACTGTCCACTGTCCACTGTCCATTATCAATTATCTTCAACGGTTGACCAACACTTTTTTAATAGAAACGAAATCTTTTCCTGCAATTCGAACGAAGTACATTCCTTGTGCAAAACTTTCAGAACTAATTACTAAATTTTTATTTTCAAACACTTCTGTTTCTGAAACAACTTCTTTTCCGGTAAAATCTCTAATGCAAATATTTACATTTTCCTTTGATGAAATATTTATAACGTCTGTTGCCGGATTTGGAAATACCTGAATCAGATCATTCGAATTCTCAATATCCGAAACTGAATTTATAACACAATTGATTACTCGTGATGAACATAGATCACCATTCAGATAAGTAATAATTTCCGAAATATCCGGAGTACATAGTTGACCGGACAATACGGTAAACCGAACCTTCACTAATGGAGTATTATTTGGAATCGCCTGCAAACTGTTTGACGTGAAACGAAGTGTTGAATCGCCGGTATTGAAATAGGACATGACTTGTAAATTAAAAGTCAAATTCAAAACAGTGTCAAATACAAATTTTGACTGATCATATTTCAAGGAAAAATCAACAGCGTTAATTGTATCGTCAGAACTAAAAAACAATGGAAACTCTACAGTGCTTCCAAAAACTACTGCCTGAGACAAATCAAATACAATGCTATCTGATGCATTAATTGTTTCTGTTTTATCTGTCAAAATTGGACTAGTTTCTTTATCCCCTTGAATTCCTTTTGAAGTGCCCGGAATAAAACTTCCCGCAATTGACAAAATTAGAATTGTAATTATTTTTTTCATTTCCCGATTTTTTAATTAACCCAAATTTACAAATAACATTTTTTCTTATTGTCACTGCTAAATTAATTTAATGTAAACAATGAGTTAAGGCAGAGTAGTCTAAATAAAAAAGCCCCGGTTTTGGCCGGGGCTAGTAATAGAAAATAAATTAATTATCTGTTTAAAACAATTTTCTTTAAAGAAACAAAATTGTCATTATAAATCTTCATCATGTAAATACCATTTGATACTGACTGAAGGCTTACTTCTTGTTTTTGACCTGCATTTAAATTTGCTTGTACATAAACAATGCTTCCATTGATATCCATTAATTGAACAATAGCGTCTTCACTTGTAAGTACGTTAATTATTCCACTTGTTGGATTTGGATAAACACTTACCTGTTGTTCGTCGGTACTGATAGAAGAATTACGACTAGTCAATAATTCAGCATTCACTTTTTCTCCATTAAGGAAGCACTCTAATGAGCTGAAATCAGCTTCATCAAGAACACCATTAAGAGCAGAAACACGAATTGAAACCAACGATTTATTTACTTCATAGTTATTTAGGCTATAAGATGTAAATCGAAGTGTTTTGTCTTCTGTGTTTAAGTTCGAAAGTGATTGCATGTAACCTGTGTGATCAACTACTGAATTGAATTCCATATTGTCATTTCCAAATTGCATTGAAAAGTCAAGTGAATTAACAACCTCATCAGAAATTACAGACACCGGAATATTGATGTAACCATCTACAACTGTAGATTTAGTAAGATCAAAAATTACGCGATCGGATGAATTTTCTCTAAGCAATCCACCTGAACCAACAGTTGAAAAGTTACCATTTATATCACCTAACAATACTCCTTTATACGATTCCTGACTAATGATCGGGCAGTTTGCTGTTGTTGTAACAGGAACTTCTAAACAGAAAGGAATTTGCGGAACATGAGCTTTTGAGAATCCAACTCCATCATTCGACGGGTATGTTGAAGATATCCGATAACCTACATTTGTAGCTACTGTTGTTGCATCAATAAATAACCAGTCTTTTGAAGGCTGACCATTAGATACACCGGCTGAATTATAATTCCATGCTTGACGGAATTCAGGTGTTAACAAAATAGCTCTTTGATTAATCTGTGAAAGATCACCGGCACTTACTACACCGTCAAGATTTACATCCATTCCGATAATTTGAAATACAGAAGGAGTAAAAGTTGCATCGTTAATAAGAACACGGCGGGTAAGGAAAGCATCGAATCCGTTTATCACAGACTGAACACTGCTTGACCCAAGGATATCTCTGGAGATACTAACAGAAGAACCATTGTGAACATTGTAATCGAATGATCCACCAAGATCCGGCTGAACTGCAACAGAAGAAAGACTTGAACAACTTGAATTGTTTCCATAGATGTTTGAAATCAAATACGAACTTGGATTTAAAGCATCATAACGAAGTGGGCTATTGTCTAACCAGAATTTCAAACTTCCTTTGAAAGATGAATCAGCAAAAGAAATTTGTTTTCCCGGATCAGCAAGTTGTGATAACACTCCACTGAAATAACTTTCTTGAATAAACGGTAGACTAAAGTTTGCTGTATCAGCTGCGCCAAAACCAGATGTTTTGCTATATTCCACACAGAACACATTTCCTGTTCCTGTAAATTTGGTATTTGCCGGAGCTGAACCATTGAAATATAAAGAAAGGCTGATTGAACCATTTGCAGTATCAATGCTATTGGCAACATCAACATATGAAGGATTAATCAAATCACCATATATGGTAACCATGCCTGTTGGTGATACTTTAGTTTTATCATAAAGCATAACAACATCATATCCGATAACATTCGATACAGGATTCACCGCCTGAACAGGAACACAAAGAATCGAAGACGAGCAACTGCTGATAGCAGTTGCTATTTTGTAAGGTAGAATAGTGCTTACGATATTCAATGAAACCGGAGAAGAAGTTGTTTGAGCTCCTAAGTTATCAGTTGCACGTGCAGTAACAGAATGTAAACCTAAAACACCTGTATAACTTGCAGCATAAGGAGATGTGTTGTCTAATCCAACTGAAACTCCGTCAACAAAAAACTCAACCGATGCAACCGAACCATTGTCACTTGCATTTGCAGCAATCGCTACTACAGTACCAACAATAAAACTAGAACCGTTTGAAGGTGAAGTAATCGTTACAACAGGAGCCGGATTGTTTGCTACTGAAATTGCTATTGCAGCCGAAGTTGTTTGAGCAGCCTGATCATCTGTTGCGCGTGCTGTTAAATTATGATTTCCTGCAACGCTGGTATAATTTGCTGTATAAGGCGAAGTCAAATCAATTCCGATTGAAACACCATCCACAAAAAATTCCACTGAAGCAACTGAAACGTTATCAGCAGCAACAGCTGTAACAGGAACAACTGTACCGGTAATGAAACTTGCACCATTTGAAGGAGAAGTAATTGCAACAGTTGGTGGCGGATTATTAGCAACCGTAATGGCAACAACTGCAGAAGTTGTTTGAGCACCAACGTTATCAGTTGCTCTTGCTGTTAAGTTATGACTTCCTACTATACTTGTATAGTTTGCAGTATAAGGCGATGTATTGTCAACACCTACTGAAACACCATCTACAAAAAATTCAACTGAAGAAACAGTTCCATCTGCATCAGCAGCAGTGGCAGCAATTGCTACAACTGAACCTGTAATGAAACCTGAACCACTTGCGGGTGACGTAATACTAATTGTTGGTGCAATGTTTAATGCACCAAGCGTTCCCGACAAACTTGGAATAGATAACTCACCTGCAATTGGATTTAAAGCAACATAATTCTGAGTGCCACCACCCGGTGTTCCAATCTGAATGTTTAATTCATAATGAAATACACCATTTGTTGTCATTTGAGCAATCAAAATACGATTTGAAGCAAGTGGTCCTGTTGAACCGGCTAATGATGCCCAAGATCCATTGCTTGTTGTCAATAAATTTCCCAAGGTTCCTGAGTTACTTAAAAAATCTAAGTCAGCTGTTGAGATACCAACAAAGGTTACCGCTTCCGGTGCTCCTGCATAAAGTCCATCTTGAGTTGTTAAAGGAATACCTGCTGAAGCATCTGTATTTGCAAGAATACCACTTAAATTTATTACTGTTGCTCCACCTCCCGCTACTGCATCTTCACTTTTCAAAACTCCGAAATTACCTGCACAACCTGCGCCGACAGATAACCATGAATCAAGCATTACTGTATTCAAACGTGCGTTCAATTTTGAATATGCCGGTGTAACATCTCCTCTATCTGTATTTGTATAGAATGATGTTGTTGTCGACAATGTCAAGGCATGATCAGTAACGCCATAAGCTGCCTGAAATTTATACCCCGGTAACATATCTGCATAAATACGATAAGTAACTGAACCGATTGGAAGATTGCTTCCCATTCCGATCGCACCAATTGAATCTGCCGCATTAGATACATAATACTTTTCGACAACGATATTCTCTAACCCATTTTGTGCATGGGCGAAAAATCCTGTCATAAGAAGGCCAAAGCCTAATAATATTTTTTTCATACTAAGTGTTTTTAGATTGATTTAGATTGATAAATTAATTACAAGTTTGATTGAATTTACCAAGTAGAATCAAAAAGTCAACATTATTAGTTGTACCATCAGCATTGATATCTGTAGGACATGGTTGAAGACCTGTTGTTACATTCAATACTTGTGTATAAGACCAATCTGATAACCAGTTTTTACCTGAACTTGCAAATGCACCTCTGTATGGAGCAATTGAATAGAAACCATCTGCAGGTGCTGTAGGACAACCTGCTGTTGACAAAGCCGGATTTGGAATTCCGTCGTACTGTGCAGTTACAATGTTTGTGCTGCTATTCATTGTCCATGTAGAACTAAATCCCGGAATTGTAGCTGCATGAGTATTTAAATCTGTAGTATAGAATTGAGCTGTATCAGTAGTAAGTAATGTACCTGCTGCATTTTTATCAATTGCAATATCTTTGTCCATACCTACGAATGTATTACATTTCACTTTCAAACTATTTGAACCATTACCACCTGTATTCGCCCAGTTATGATATGCTTCACTTCCACCTGTTCTTGTACCAAATGCTTTGATAAGGTTTAAACCATATCTGAAGTTTGCGAATACAGAATTGTAAATTTCACCTTCAGTAAGTTCTTTTGCTTCGATTGCTGCAATACCACTGTTATCACTTGTTAATATTTTTTTACCATTACCAATCATTGTTACATTGTAAATGAAAGGATGAGAACGCACAAGAAGGTTTGATTTTTGATCATCAGCATCCATTTCGAATCCATTATCAGCATCAGGACTAGTACTGATTGTATCGTTAGTAGAAGATTTAATACCGAAAGCAAATTGTATTCTTCCACTGTAACCATCATCCCAATCTAACATGTCATCATTTCCAAATAATGTAGCATAGTATTTAACATCTACCGTTCCACCAAAGAATTCAATAGCATCATCTGCACAAGAAACAACTTCAATGTGCTCAATTGATGTACCTCTTCCAACTGATCCAAGTGTCAAGCCGTTGATTTCACCACCAACTTGTAAGTTTGCTCCTGAATGACGAATAGATACATATTTCAGAATTCCTGAATTATCGTTATCATCAAAAGTCTCACCTGCAGTTAAGTTAGCTCCAAATTGATCTTTTGAGTTTGAACTTGCAAATCCCTCGAAAGTTCCAAGACCATTTGCAACACAAAGTTTACCATCACCAACACCCGGTTGGAATGGACCGTTTGCTGCTAAAGTTAAATTGTTTGATGCTTTTCCGGCTAACAATAAACCACCCCATTTTCCTTTGTTTGAAACAGGATATGTTCCGTCTAAATTATCAGCTTCTGCTGTAAATACAATTTGACAAGTAGAAGAACCACTTGCGAAAATTTTACCTCCACGTTCTACTGTCAAAGCTACTGCCGAATCTGCAGTTGATCTTAAACGACCTTTGATTACAGTTCCCGGATTAATCGTTAGTGTTTTTCCACTTGGAACGTAAATCTTTTTGTCTAATATCCATGTATGTGCGCAATCAAAAATTGTGTTAAGTGCTGTAAGTTCACCATCTGCTGCTCCTCCTGAAGTTGCAAGTGTTGAAACTAAAACCGTTGGTCTGGACGACACAGGTGTCGGACAACCGCAATCGGTTCCTAAATTCGTTTGGGCAAATCCCGTTAGAACAGAAGCGAAGACTACTGATGCAGTCGCAACCATTTTAGTAAATGTGTTTTTCATTTGTTGGTTTGTTTTAGAGTTTGTAATTATTGAATGCACAAATATCTATCTTCGGTATTAGTACATCAAAAACTAAAACTTAACAAATGATTACTATAATGTTTACTGCATGTATAGCAAATGTCAACTACATGTTAATGGGAATTAATGAAAAATGAATAATGGAGAATGGAAAATCTGAACACATTATTTGTTTTTTTGTAAAATATTTTCTTTTAGTCTTTTACGCATCGGATGCTGAGGCCGTATGATTTAAGAACGTGGGAGCGAAAAACTTCAGACCTTTTATAATCCAAATAACGATACCAAGCTTCATTTCCGGAATATTCGGTTGAGGACCACCAAAATCCCATATATACTTTTCCGGTTGGTGAACTTATTGAGCCATCAAATAATCTGCATCCTCCGGCAAGTGCAGTAAAACCACTTTCATTTGTCGCCCACACTTCCCCATAAGCTTTCCAATTATCCGGTCCGGTGATTTTTAGTTTATCTCCTTCATTTGTTCCTCTCCAACTTGTTTTATCGGCCGATTCAATGCTCATACCTAAATAAATTTCCAGCTCTTTCCATTCCTGATCTGTAGGAATATGCCATCCTTCAGGTGCTAAATTATTGCTGTTATGTACAGCATACATATTATACAGAAGACCTGAATTATTGGCATTGTTATCATATTGTGAACAAGCTCCTGTTGTATCACTAGACCATGACAAATTATCTGTTGTCGGAATAAAGTTAAGCGAATTTCCATTTCTGTATTTTGTAGTCTTCAAGTCTTCTGCCATCCACCATTGATTTCCAATTTTAATGGTCTTGTAAACATTGTTCTCAATATCTACTACAGTAGATGTTTCCGCCAAAATAATTTCTTTCTCTTTTTTACAACTGCTACTACAAATCGTAACTAAAGATAAAACAAGAATAATAAATGAAGGTATGCTATAAATTCCTTTTTTCATGTGACGACTATTTACTTTTTAATAATTTCAGAGGTCTGCAATGTTGCTCCGTCATTCAAAATAAAGAAATAAATACCCGAAACTAAATCACCCAAATTAATTTGACCTACATAATATCCGCTCACAACCCCAAGACTGTTTTCTAAAACCAACTCCCCAATCGAATTATAAACTGAATATTTATACTCTTTCTCCTTCTCTGCCGTAAATTGAAATATGAGTTCATTATTTACCGGATTTGGGTGAAGGTTCACAAATTGACTTGAACTTCTACCAATACTTAGTTCCGGACAAACCATACTAATGTCTCGGTCACTACAATTGCCGGGATAGCAGCATAATCCGGGCAAATTAAAATTTGAATTCGGATCATAATTACAAGCAAGTGTATCAGTACAACCAAAAACAATTTTCGTTTTACAGGAATCTACATTATTGCAAGTAAACGAAGCATTGTATTCAAGAAAGCTTGCATCTACACATCCACAACTTGCAGGATATTTTAAAAATGGACTTAGTTTTACTGTATCACTATTTGTTTCTCCATCTGCAAAGACAGAAACATATTTCACAATTACAGGATTAGGGAAAGCAGGGACTTCAACTTCGATATTAAATTCAAAAGAAATATCTCCCTTAGTAGTTATCTGTGCTATAAGAACCTGGTTGCTATCAGGATTAACACCGGACACACCGGAATTCTGCAAAGCAGCATCATAACTTACAAACTCAGTACCCTGTTTTTTTGAACCAAATATAGTTGAATCAACTCCTGAAACATCATTTACAAATCCATAATCTGCCCACGATGTTGGGATCGTAGTCATCGTATCCATACCATCTGACATTGTTAATGGAATACCGGCATCAGGATTATTATTTGTAAGAAGACCTCCCGAGATTCCTTCACTTCCACCATCGCTGTTTATTCCACCAATGAAGGAACCACTAACATCTGCTCTCTTCAATACACCAAAATAAGTTTTCGTTGCAATTCTTGTCGTTTGTCCTAATGTCAACCATGAATCAAGAGCAACAGTATTTTCTCTTAATCGTGTTTTGGAAAAATCTTTTGCAAAACTAAGTCCATCAGCAGTATTATTAAAAATAAAATCACTGCTGGATATTTTCAGTGGATGGTTTTGATCGCCATATATTTTCCTGAGTTTAGTTCCGGGAGCCAAATCTACATAAACACGATAAGTTATTGACCCAATCTCTAATCTGCCTCCGGTAGTATCCGTAGCATCAAGACTATCTGAAATATAATATGTCTCCACAATTACATTTTCCACTTGAGAAAATGCAAATTGAAAACTAAATAAACTTATCATTAACGTTATAAAATATTTTTTGCTCATTGTATGATTTTTTTATATGCTTACTAATTCTAATCAGATCTTATATGTTAGTCCAACAATAAAATTTGTTCCGTAACGATAATTATCATAATTAAGGTCCCATCCACTCTCATAATTATAAGAGCGACGAATGGGAGAATTAAAAATATCTCTAACTGTTAAGCTCATACTAAAATGCTTGCCAATTGATTTTGATATTTTCAAATCAAACAAATGTCTTGGTAGCTCATAGATATCCGGCACTTCTTTCACATCTGCTGCCACTACCAGGCGTGGACCTTGCACATTATAGCTTAATGTTACAGCCAATCCTATACTATCTGAAGTATATGTAACCATACTATTCACAACAAAAGGTGCTTGCCCAAACATTGATCGACTAACAGTGTCTTGTGGAATATAGTTTTTCACGCCACCGGATATATCCAACCTGGTTCTGATAAATTCCGTTTGAGAATAAATAAGTGAAAGATTAGCTCTGAAATCAAAATGTTTCCCAATTTTTTTTCTGCCCTCCAACTCAACTCCTGCTACTTTTGACTTATCTACATTCTGCCAACTATAGCCAACTGATTTTACTAATTCAATATGATTCTTGAATTTCTTGTAAAAGAAACTTATGGAAACATTGTTACCTGATTTTAAATAAGACTCCAAACGCAAATCGTAATTGTCAACATGAACCATTTTTAAATCCGAATTTCCAAAGACGAAAGCTCTGTATTCATAGTCAAATACCGCTACGTCTGAAAGCTCTCTGATACTTGGTCTGGCAATTGTCTGACTAAAATTAAATCTTGCATTCACCGTATTGATTTCTGAATTCTTAAGTTTATAAATAAAACTTACAGACGGTAAAAAACTAATTTCATTTAATTCACCTGCATTGGCAAGAGGCAATCCATCGCGATAATTTCTTCTTGGATCATTCTCCTGATAGTTTAAAGAATCAAACTTCACGACATCAGTTAAAATATCCGCTTTCTCTATTCTTAGGCCACCTGAAATACGCATTTTGTCAGTAATTGAATAATCAGACATGGCATATCCTGCTAAAATACTGCTATTCCCAAAGGTGTGATTCGCATCTGACAATAATTCATTATAAAAAATATCGATAGTGTGATGCTCAACAGCATAGATATCTGTAAATGAATAAATGTTAAAATTATTAAAATCAAAAAGTTTCTCCAAATTATCATTTTGCAATGTTAAACTTGAATAATTCCCAAAGTCAATAGAGTAATCGTATTGATCATTTTTTCGATCATTTCGTTGATATGCACTGCCGAATTTTAACTTCCTGACCAAGTCAGCCTTGTGAAAAACAGGAATTTCAAATGAAATTTGCGAATCAAATAAATTATCTGATAAATATCGATAGTATCGATGTATGCCATCTCTGATTTCAGGCCCTATTTGATACTGATCGGTAAACGGATCTTTTAAATACTGAACGTTTTTAAAATCTGGTGCGCTGCTCTTTCCGTTCGTATAAGATGCACTAAATTCTATTTTAGATTTAGACCTAGGTAAATAATGTTCAGACCTGACTTGATAGATTAATTGTTTACGTTGCTCATAGAATTGACTCTTAGAGATTACAAAATTTGATGAGTCACGATTGTCAATGGAACTTAACACATTATTTACCCCCGTGAAATTTGGCATGAACAGTAAAGAGAAACTATTATTCGTATTCAATTTATAAGATGCATTTATTAAAGCACTCCATCCATTTGTTTCTTTACTTACTTCCTGACTCATATAAGAAGAAACTACGTTAACTAGATTTCCAAAACCATCCGATGCAACACCGGCGCGATTAGAAACTGAATTAGCATCATATTGAGTAGAGCTTCCATAACGATAACCAACCATAAAGCCTAACTCGCGTTTAAATAACTTTGTTTGGTTTCCAAAAGTGAAACTCTGACTGAAATTAAGTGGCGCCTTTCTCAAAGTCGTATTCCAATTGTTTGGAAAAGATTGGCCTGACTTTGGAACATCTGCATTCAGCACATCAAAAGCCTGATTTCTATAGGGTCCGTTATTGTAAAGTAATTTTGCGCTGTTAAAAGCATCCGGATCATTGATCTGTGCTGGTGCTAAAAGTCCAAGTTGAACTAAACCTAATTTAAAATATGTTTCACCGGTAATTGTGCCTTCTCCCCAATTCTCTTGTGTAACTCCTAAAGAATTATAATACGAACCCAAACCTAAAGCAACAAATTCCTGATACTGGCTCGGGTTAGCTACCGAAGTTGCAAAACCGGTATGACTATGTTCTCTAAATGTATTATCAAATCCAACCCAATCTGTTGAACTTCTCTGTGAACTCAAGATATCCTTAAATGTTGATTGGCTATTATATCCAATCGAAGTTTCCACAATTACATTGAGCTGCTCCGGAAAATCTTTTGTTTGAACTGAAAGATATGCACCTGACCAGTCGCCGGATAAATCCGGGCTCGCAGTTTTGGTGATAATAATGTTGTCTACTAAACTTGCAGGAAACAAATCCAACTTAATATTATTTGTGAAAGGATCTAATGTTGGTATTCGCAATCCGTTAATTGCCGTTTTTACATATCTGTCTCCAATTCCACGTACTGTAATGAAACTTCCATTCGTTGATACTCCACTTACTCTGGAAATTGCAGCAGAGACGCTTGCATCACCTGTTTTTTTTATTGTTTCTGAAGAAATAAAGTCAAGTGTAGTTGCTGAATTTCTTTTCATGCTTTCAACATAATACTCTCTCGCTTTCACTGCTTTTGATGTAATGACAACTTCATTGATCTCTTTTGAAGATGACTTAAGTACAAAATTTCTAATTACTACTTGACCTTTAACAGGATTTACTGTTTCTTCTACTTTCAAATAACTTATCGAAGAAATTATTAGCTCTTGAGAAGTACTGTCAACAATTTTTAATGAGTAATTTCCATCGAAATCTGTTATTGCACCAACCGTTGGCTTGGACTTTAAAATAACAGCTGCGCCAATCACTGTTTCACCATTTTCATCAGTAATCTTACCCCTAATGGTGCCTTGGCTAAAAATTAAATTAGCAAAAATTAAATTTACCAGAATGACAAGAAGTGCCTTTTTCATGTTGACTATGATGATCTAAATCTACAAAGCCAGCAGGTTTTTGATTAGAATTACCTGCTGATCTTGTAGCCCTTTCACTAATTTAGTTTTTAATTATTTTTTTATAACTTTCAATTCCATTTACGGATACTTTAACAAAATACTGTCCGACAGGCAATTTAGAAATATCGACTTTCTCCACTTGAATACCGGAAATTTTTCCAATGTTTTTAGAAATGACTTCTGTACCAAGAATATTATAAATTGAATAAAATGCATCACCCTTATTTTCTACTGATTTAATTTCAAGACTGAAGCTATTCATTGTAGGATTAGGGAAAACATTAATTTCCGGATAAGTTATTGGTTTAGTAGTACTAATGCTGTTAAGCACAGAATATGTCAGAAACGCTTCTTGAATTTCAGCACCTACAGGATTACTTGCAACATAATTCTCGACACCTCCATTAGGAGTTCCAACTTGAATATTTAATTCAAAAGAAAAATCTCCGTTCGTTGTTATTTGTGCGATTAACACTTTATTATCAATTGTATCCGGACCGATTGAACCATTTAATGATGCCCATGAACCATTGATTGTTGAAAATACAGGGCCATTTGTTCCATCATTTTGAGCATCGAACATTGCCATCTCAGTAGAAATACCTACGGCAGTTAATGCTTCAGGAGTACCGGCTAAAAGTCCATCCTGAATTGTCAAAGGAATGCCGGCAGTTGCATCATTATTTTGCAATACTCCATCCGCATTTACAACATTATTGTCTCCATCATCTAATGACTTAAGGATACCAAAATTACCGGTACAGGCTGCGCCTACCGATAACCATGAATCAAGCATTACAGTATTTTGTGAAGCCTGATTTTTATTGTATGTCGGTGAAGTTGCTCCGCGATCTTCGTTATTAAAAAACAAGGTAGTTGTTGCGATTCGAAGTTCGTGATCAGGAACACCATAAGCAGCCTGAAATTTATATCCTTGGAGTAAGTCTGCGTAAATTCTATAGGTTACAGAGCCAATTGGCAAAACTCCGCCTGTTAAATTTTGAGTAGCATCATTTGCATCTGAAACGTAATATTTTTCTACAATTACGTTTTCTAATCCATTTTGAGAATGGGCAGAATATGCAGATAAAAGAAAAAAGAAAGCTGGTATAATTTTTTTCATGTTTTGATTTTTTTTTAATTTAAACTTTAATACGGTTCTAATTATTTCACAAAAGTCAGAATTGTAATCTGCACTTAATTGATTTTCGTGTTATGATTATGTTAGGTCTGGATTATTACTATTTTAATAAATTAATAAATTAATAACTTTCTCCTTTTCTAATTCAATTCACGACTATTATAAATTAATTTCTTAAATTGAATTTCAGCTCCGATTGGATTTTTTGCCACATAATTCTCGACTCCACCAAAAGGAGTTCCTAATTGAATATTCAATTCAAAACTAAATTCACCATCAGTGGTAACCTGAGCTATTAAAACTTTATTTGTTGAATCGAGACCAACGGAACCTCCAAAAGATGCCCACGATCCATTCTCAGTAAAGAAAGTTTGTCCTTTACTGTCAGGTGCATTTATCCCAAATGCTGCTAATTGTGTACTATCTAATCCAAAAACAGAAACAACTGAAATTGGAGAGGCGCGATATAAGCCATCTTTTGAACTAATCGAAATACCACACAACGGATCTGAATTTTGTAATAACCCATCTACATTGACAATAGCACTAGTTGTATCTTTTGATTTTAAAACAGCAATATTAGCTTCCGAACCTGCGCAAACTGATACCCACGAATCAAGCATGACCGTGCTTTTCGTCAATCGAATATTGGGTATATCATTTGCTGTAAATCCGCCGAATTCTTCATTGTTAAAAAAATAAGTAGACGTTGAAAGCTTTAAAGGGTGGCCGGTTACACCATATGCTGCTTGAAATCGATACCTGGGAAGCATGTCCACAAAAATCCGATACGTTACCGAACCGGCATGCAAGGCCTCGTTGCTCCCTATCTCATCAGCTTTATCAGAAATGTAGTATTTTTCAATAAAAATGCCTTCCAGACCTTGCTGTGCTTTTGCTAAAGCACCTTGCATTAATATTAATACCCCGACTAAATAGATTTTCATGAACTTCACTTTTTGATTGAACGCAAATTCATCAATCAAAAAGTGGTGAACGTAAAATTTGGGTTATCGTTAGGTTAAATTTAGAAAATGGACAATGGACAATGGACAATGGACACCTGTCAGCGGTCAGCTATCCATTGTCCACTATCCACTATCCACTATCCACTATCCATTGTCAATTGTCCACTATCCATTGTCCTTTATCAGTTGTTAATTGTCAGTTGTTAATTTTTTTCGCTGTTTTTATACTTGCAGTCAGTATCCGAATTAACTCAACAACCTTACTCTTGAGAGCTTCATAAACCTCAACATTAATATAGCCGGTTCTCACTAACAGTTCTATCCAGTATTCGGATTCACACGCTTCTTTTAATGAAATAGATAGCTTGTTTATGAAATCCGCTTTGCTTTGAGCCTGTTCTGCTTCACAAACATTTGCTCCGATTGAAGTGCCTGACCTTATGAGCTGCTTCGAAAGAATATATTCTCTTCTTATTTCTTGTAAATTTCTTCCCTGCTTAACTATTTCTAAAGCAAAGTCAAAACTTTTTGTTTTTAAAATATTCTTCTTTTCCATTGATCCTCTATTTAAAGAGTCGCAATCTAACAAATGTTTCCTCTGAAAAATTTCAAAAAACAATTTTCACTAACGTAACATCCATCAAAGAATAGAATTTTATCAAACAAATTATGAGTGCTTACCCAACCACTTTCAATTTGCCGGTAGCTACAATATTGTCCATTATGCACTGTCAATTGATAATGGATAGTGGATAATGGATAATGGATAATGGACAATTGATAATGGACATGTGTCAGCAGTCAGCTATCCATTGTCAATTATCAATTGTCCATTATCCATTGTCCTTTGTCAATTGTCAATTCTTCACCAACCGAGTCACTGCTGATTTCTCTCCTGAAATAAATTGCAATAAATAAATTCCGGATGAAAGCGATTTTAAATCGACTACTTTACTTCCGTTCATCATTTCGGTGATTACCACTTTTCCTAAAGCATCAATAACGTTTACGGTAACCGCTCCTGTTGAAAATTTATTGACATCTATGGTAATGAATTCTGAAGACGGATTAGGAAAGAAATGAATGCCTTGACTTTCTAAATCATTTACACCATTTACATTTACAAATATAGACGATGATGTGCCTACGCATCCATTAAGATCTGTTACAGCTACTGAATAATCTCCATCCACTAAGGCTGTATAAGATTGAGCATTTGCTCCACCAATTAAAACACCATTTAAGTACCACTGAAATGCTGCATATCCTTGCGTGCTTACTACATTTCCTACTGCACTAATCGCCGGAAATGGATTTGATAATTCTGTCAAGGACAACGTTGTTGTACTATCAAGACCATTGCTTGCTGTGGCTGGAAAATCATATGTTCCTGCTGTATAGCTATTCCCAAAATAAGTATAAACGGTTCCATTGCAATATTCACCATTTATTGTATTCGTGTACGGCTGAATAAAAGAATACTCAGCATCAAAATAAGCAACTTGATTTCCTCCTTCTAAACGACTCCATGCAAATGCTGCTTGATTGACAACCGGATTAATTACCACTTTAGGCTGGGGATTTGTGAGCCCTGAATAATTATCTACATAGGTATAAAACAAATAATTCCAAGAAAATGGACTAGCCAAATTGAAATTATTATAACAATATGGCAAAATAGAATTCGTGCTGTCAAGGTAGGTTACCAAAAAATTGTTGTTTGCCGGATCATAAGAAATATCAGGTTGAATATCATTCGTACTGTTGTCAATTATAGCCAAATAATTCCAATAATCTGAATAATGTGCGACCATATTATAGTACCCCAAAATGTCATAGTCAGTTCCATCACCTAAATAATCCCGCTCTAATAAAATTACTGCAGTCAGTCCTGAACTATCATTGTCTATTACATTTGACTGAACAGAAATTTTAGGGTTTCTGCAAATATTATTGCTTGTAGCAAGACTAAACGAATCTACTCTTACCGGAGTTGTAAAATAATTATTTACTATCGCTTGATTGTGACAAGAGTAAATATGCCCATTTCTATCCTCAGGGAAAGCTAGTTGTTCGTAAGCAATAAAGTAACGTCCATTTGATGCTGAGGCACTTTTTCCATAAGCTATTGACAAATTTCTATAGTACGAGGAAGTGTTAGCTACCGGTAATTGACTAAAACTTGTTCCTCCATCAATAGAAATGTAATAACCAATGGAATCTTGCAATGGACTAGTTTGAGAATAAGCTAACGCAATTGAATATGGCGAAGAAGCAAGGGAAGGATTACGATAATCTGTCGCCATTACAACATTATATGTTTGATTAGGAGAAACGCCTGTGTTTAATGGTGAATCAATATAAGAATAGCTATTAGCGTCATATCTATCAATAAAAATTAAATAGGTAGAATTTATTAAATCATGACGTACACCTACTAAAAACAAAGTAAGGTTAGCGGCGTCAGTTCCTGCAACAACAAGGTCCAGGGAACTATATTCTACACCTGAAAATGAATAGGAATCTACAGTCTCCCAAAATTCACCATTTGATTTCGAACAACGAATGGTTATGCCTCCTTCGCCTAAGCCTGCATCGTAAGTAGCAAAAGTTTCATAGACCCAGCCATTGAAAGCTACGTCTAATTGCACTTTAGACTGATCAACTGTTGGATCGGGTTTTGGTTTAGTATCAGAGCCATTACCCATAACACTAAAAGTAGAAATCAATGCAATAAAAAATAAGTAGATGTTCCTTTTCATGATCTTTTTTTTTGTAAAAGTAGATAATTGTAAATAGGAAAATAATCTCTTTGAAATAAATTGCAACTTAAAAATGTTAATATCTGTCGAAAAAATAAATCAAGTCAAAAAAATCACATGACATCAGTCATGCTAAAAACAAAAGGCCCTATTTGCCTTAAGAAAACATCATCACGCCACTAAACAACGCTTATTTTCAAAATGTAACTGATGAACAATTCCGTCTGATAAACCAATTTGGGGAACAATAATTTCTTCCGCATTTGCAGCCTTCATCATACTAAGATATATTTTTGCCGCAGGAACAATTACATCTGCACGATCCGGACTTAATCCCCAAATCTCCATTCGGTCATCAATCGAATGAATCTTTAATTCTCCGTAAAGCTCTTTCAATTTTTCAAAAGGCAAAGACTTGCTTTTTCGGCCAATCATTTTAAATATTTTATTGATATTCCCACCTGAACCAATTGCTGTCATTGGCTGATGGTTAACTGTATTCACTCTCGTCCATTCTTTCATTTCTTCCCACAGCTCTTTACTAACTTTTCCTCCTAACCAACGTAATGTTCCAACATCAAATGAATTTGAGGCCACTACTTCTCCTTTATCAAATACTGTTAATTCAGTACTTCCGCCACCAACATCAATATATAAATACGAATGGTCATTATTCAAAAACTCTTCAACATGATTTGAATAAATTAATTCAGCCTCATCTTTGCCTGAAATGATTTCAATTTGCAAGCCACATTGCTTTTTTACTTTGTCAACTAGTTCTTGTCCATTGATTGCTTCTCGCATTGATGCAGTTGCACAAGCTCGAAATGCTACAGGCTCGAAAACATCAATCAAAAGTTTAAACGCTTTCATTGTCTTTACAAAACGTTCTGCTTTCTCTTCATATATTCGCCCGGCTTTAAAAACATCTTCTCCCAATCTTAGTGGAATTCTTATCAACTCGGACTTTTTAAAATGCACTACACCATGCTCCTCTATTGCATTACACAATAGCAGCCGAACGGCATTTGAGCCAATATCAATAGCAGCGTATTTCAATATTTTGTTTCTGGTTGTCATTTTCAAAAATACAATCACTAAACAGAACTCCGTCTGCCGGTTTTTGGTTGTTTTAAAGTTGTCTTGTTAATAACCTTCGGACTTCCAAGCTTTGACGGCATTGTTTGAATCATTTTGTAAATTTCATCTTGTGCCTTAACAGATCGTCCTTTCTTCGCTACATACTCATTTGAACTGTCCTTTGAATGAATTCTCGCCTTTGTATTGTCTCGAAATTGAATCATTACATATTCTAAAAGCTGAGCCTGCAATTGTGGATCATATATTGGAACAGAAACCTCTGAACGAAAATCCAAATTTCTGTTCATCCAATCACCGGAAGAAATAAAATATTTTTCATTGCCACCATGACAAAAAATAAATATTCTGCTATGTTCTAAAAATTTATCGACAATACTGATTGCTTCAATATTTTCGCTCAACTCTTTTATTCCGGGAATTAATGAACAAATGCCTCGAATGATCAATCGAATTTTTACACCTGCTGAACTTGCTTCATACAATTTTGCAATCATGTCTTCATCCACCAGACTGTTCATTTTTAAAATAATCCATGCCTCTTTCCCTGCTTTAACATTCTCAATTTCTTTATTGATAAGGGTAACGAATCGCTTTCTGGTATTAAATGGTGAAACGATCAAATGCTTGAAATGGCCGGTCTTATAATTATTCTGATAAAATAAAAACAGCTTTTCAATTTCACGCGTGATTGATTTATCCGAAGTCAGCAATGAATGATCACAATAAATTTTTGCTGTTTTTTCATTGAAGTTTCCTGTTCCGATATGAGCATAATGAACAGTCTTATTTTCTTCTCTTCTGGTAATTAAAAATAGCTTTGAATGAACTTTCAATCCGGGCACACCAAAAATTACTTGTGCACCTGCCTCTTGTAATTTATCGGCATAATATATGTTCGTCTCTTCATCAAATCTTGCTTGTAGCTCTAAAACAGCCGTTACCTGTTTACCGTTTCTTACGGCATTGATCAAAGCATTAATGATACTACTATTCACAGAAGCTCTATATAAAGTAATTTTAATTGAACTTACCTTTGGATCAATCGATGCTTCTCTGAGTAAATCTATAATATGCAGAAATGATTGATACGGAAAAGCAAGTAGAATATCTTGTTTACGAATTACGGTAAACAAACTTTTTTGTCCGACAAAAGCAGGATGATCTAGCGGCGGAGGAATTTTATACCACAATTCTTTTCTTCCGATTTTTGGAAAATTTATAAAGTCTTTGAAGTTGTGATATTTCCCGCCGGGAATCAAATACTCTCGATCTTTCAACTTAATTTTCTTGACAATAAAATCAAGCAACTCTTTTGGTATGCGTTCATCGTAAACCAATCTTACCGGCTCACCCCGTTTCCTTTGCTTCACACTTTTTAAAACTTTCTCCACCCAACTTTTTGAAACATCTGTGTCGATGTCCAACTCTGCATCTCGGGTCATTTTAATAATATATCCTTCGATGGTTTCATAATCAAAAATTGAATAAATATCGTTCAAACAAAATCGTACAATATCCTCCAATAAAATTATACTCTTCTTTTCGGTTGTGGACGGCAAAACAATAATTCGCGGCAATACATCTGTCGGTATCTCTATCAGTGAAAATAAATTTTTCTTTCCTGACTTCTGACTGGATTTAATCCTTACAGCTAAATAAATCATCCGATCTTTCAAATATGGAAAGTGCGGAGCCGAATCGATCATGATGGGAACTAAATTCGGATAAACATTCAAATGAAAATATTCCCTAACAAATAGCTCCTGAATAGGATTTAATTGCTTGTCACTGATAAAATAAATGTTTTCCTTTTCAAGTTGCCGAAGAATTTCATGAAAAAGCAAATCAAATTTTTTCTGTTGCTGAATAACGATATGTTGAACTTTCTCAATTAACGCATTTGGATCAGTACCGATAATTTCCTTACCGTGTTTCCCGAATTTCATCATTCGGCGAATAGTCGCTACACGAACTTTAAAAAATTCATCGCGATTATTGCTAAAAATGCCAAGAAAACGCAATCGTTCCAATAATGGAACCGTTTCATCTTCTGCCTCCTGTAACACACGCGCATTAAACGACAACCAACTCAGATCGCGGTTGATCAAAGTACTGTCTTTCTTTTTCATAAAATAAACAGAACTATCTTCTCTTCTTAGCTACTACAGCCTTTTTCTTTTTCTTCACAACACTAACCTCTTTTTGCACGCGCTTTTTCTCTTTTTCAATTGCTTTCAATGTCTTAGAAAACTTGCGTACTATAAGCTTTGCTGTTTCACTAATCGTTTTTCCCGTCTTTTCAATAACAATTTTCTGTTCGCCGGGTAATGCGCTCACAATCGCTGAAACGATTTTTTTTTCGAGCTCTTTGCGTAAGTCCTTTTTCATGTTAAATTTTTATGAATGAGTAATATTTCCCTATTTTTTTGATATAGGCAACTTTAATATATAAACTTAATGTTAATTTAACATAGCGAGTCCTAAATTGGAAGGTGTTTAGGAGATAATATCTGTAACAAAACTACATTTTCATGAGATAGCATTGACCATTTATCGACTGAAATCTGAAGTTGTACCACGGCGCAAGTCGGCATTTCAATTGTTTTTACTGTTAAAAAACTACTCAAATCACTTACAATTGGGTTATGACCATAGATTGCCACAGATTGGATATCGTCATTTAATGATTTGAGAATTTTCAGATAGTCCAATTTAGAGGTGTCATAAAATAAAGGCTCAATGAGTAGTTTTTGTTTTGGGAACTCCAATTCTTCTGCAATAATCAACGCTGTACTGAGTGCACGAATCGCCGGACTGCTGATCATTGCTTGAGGAATATGACCTTTCGATTTCAACACTTTCCCTATTTTATGTGCATCAGTATACCCGCGCTCATTTAATGGGCGATCAATATCTGCCATTCCCTCAATTGACCAGTCCGATTTGGCATGTCGGACAATATAAATCATTTTCATAGTGCAAAGATAACCTAATACAATTGACATTTAGTGCTTAAAGAACTTGAAGCCGTTCATTAAACTCTAAAATCTTTTTCAATTCTTTATCAAAATACGCTGAATCTTTCCTTTATCTGTAATAACGCTAACAATATAAATTCCCGGATTTAATTTTTCGAGATTCAATTTAGCTTCAACTGATGGTTGCTGAGATTGAGAAACCACCAATTTACCAAGCATATCATGTACGCTGAGCTGATGTATTTTTCCTTTTCTCACCACCACATTTAACTCTGCTGTTGTAGGATTTGGATAAACGGACAAATCCTCAGAAAGCAGAATATTGTTATCGATTCCGGCAACAATTGAAACTGTACTAGAAACTGTATTCGTTACCAACGGTGCATTGAAATCAAAATAAATGTAAGCTGTATTAGTAATAACTGTTCCAACTCCGGAACCGATTCTTCTATTCATTCGATAATTCACAAATCCCCGACTCAAAGTAGAATTACTTGCGCTGTCCGGCAAATTGATGCTGTTGAAATTAAAACGTAACACTCGTCCGGGAAGCAATTGCGTAACTACTGCATGACTTGATGAAATGAATTCAAAAGTAGAAATATCCAAATCATCATCAAGTGTATCGAGTATATACAGATTCTCCGCGGGAACACTGCCTGTGTTTTGAAAATTGATGGCGAAAGTGAAAGAGTAATCCGAAGTATCAGCGTACTCAGGACTTACCCATTTTTCATTTGGCCCAAAAGATGAGAGTACATAATAACAATTTGAAATACTATTATTGGATGAATCCAACTCACCAACAATAGGAATACTCAAGGTGAGACAAACTGTATCATTCTGTACTGCTGCAGGATCTGTTTGCAAAATAATATTGAAATCGGAATTTAAATTCACTGCCGGGAAATCCCCGATAATCCAATGAATCGTATCCCCTGAAATATAAGTTGGCGTCAAAGCGCCTGGTGCAGGACTAACATAAGAAACATTTCCGGAAGTGATTACATACACGTCACCTGAAACATTAAAACATTCTCCACCAAATCGCATAAAATTATCGCCTGCAGAGAAATCTACTCTCGTATTACCACCCGGAATAAATTCACCCGGATGTATTGAATTTGCAATCAAATCAAAATCCGAAGAGCAGCTCAGACCAAAATCCATGATGTCAAAAATAGAATCCGATAATGTTAAATCTGTTGTATAAACTCCGCCAACAAGACAAGTCATACGAAATGGAATCAAATTCGTATCCACATTAACAGTGTATAATCCTAATGGTGCTCTGAAAAAATATTCACCGTTACTATTTGTATAACTAATTTGCACAGTGATTCCGGCAGAATTTAAATGAACAGGAATGTTTCGCAAACCATTTTCTCCACTATCAAATATGCAATTCTGATTGATATCAAAATAAGCTCGACCTGATATACTCCAATCAATCGGACATCCTGATGATGGTTCACACAATGGCAAGTCTGCAAGAAGTACATCTGAACTGTCATTGATAAATCGATTTGCCAAACAATGAATGCCTGTAAGCTGAATTTCTAAACTACCGATTGTATCAAATGCCGGTAAACAATTAATCGGATTAAAAGCTAACGACAAAACATCTAAACTAGATGGCATTGCGTTTAGAGTTTGAATGTTATTACCGGAGGCCAACAAAAATCGTAATGTATTCGGACAATCCGGAATACTTGCTAATTGATTAAACATACAATTCAATGTTACCAGTTGCTTTGGTAACGAATCAATTATTGTAACAAAATTATCGTTAAAACTTAAGTACGTTAAACTATCAGGCAGAGGTGACAATGATGCTAGCTGGTTCATCCCAACCTTTAACGTTTTTAACGTGCTTGGTACTTGAGTTAATGATGTTAGCTGATTTTGCTCAAGCTCTATACTGTTCAAATTAGAACCAAAGGAAGCTATTCCCCCGATTAAATTAGTATTTGCATTTAAGTAAACCAAAGATGAAGGCATAAGCGGCAATGTGACCAAATTATTCGAAAAGCAAGACAAATAAGATAAGTTTGCAGGAAGCAACGGAAGTACACTTAAACTATTATCGCCTAATTTCAAATTTACCAAAGAAGACGGCAAAGTTCCCAGTGAATCAATTTGATTATGTTCAAATTCAGCATTTACAATTCCTGATGGAAGAACTACTGTGCCCAATACTAAATTGCTATTCAACTTTAACGTAGTCAGCGTACTTGGTAAGGTAGGAACAGACACTATCAAGTTAGAATTACAATTCAATGTCTCAAGACTATCCGGAAGATTTGTTATTGTGTCAATTTGATTTAATCCTGCATAGAGATTTCGCAAACTTGTCGGTAACACAGGAATTGAAGTTAAATTATTATTAGAACAATCTAACGATATAAGATTTGTAAAATATTCAAGACCTTCAATTTGATTGATTGACCATCCATTGCAACTAATTGAAGCTACTATCGGCAATACAGGACAAGTTATATCCAAAGAATCTCCGATTAAACAAAGGTCTAACCCTTCATTGATCAAATAATTTCTCCAATTTGCATCTGAGAGATAAACGTTTTGAGATATCGATCTTTGAGTTCCAGATAATATGCACAAGAATGTTAGTGCAAATAATATTTTCTTTTTCATAGTGATGGGTATAGCATTAAGTAATAATTCCGAACCTAAAATATAAAAATATTTCAATTTCCAAGAAATCAAAAATCAGCAGATGAAACATTTTAAATCAATAGCGGCATTCTGTTGATTCATGCTTTTCTTTCGTTTTGGAGGCAAAACCTGTATTAATGCACAGGAAAGTCAATTTTTTTGCACATAATTGCCTACTTTCGCACCTCAATTTCAAACAATGCACGAAATAATTTCATTAACCATTGGTTATCTGGCATCCATTTTATTAGCCTGCTCGTTATTGGCCAAAAACGACATCCGCTTTCGCTGGCTGAGTGGCTCCGGAAACATCATATTCATTATATATGGCTTCACAATTCACGCTTTCCCTGTTTTGATAACGAATAGCATCTTATTATGCATTAACACTTATTCCTTAATAAAACTTTACCGCAAAGATGAGCATTTTGAATTACTGGAATTTGAATTAAAAGATATGATCATCCGAAAATTTCTTAAATTCTACAAAAAAGACATTGCACATTATTTTCCGAAATACACCATCGATGAAAATAAAAATGAAATTCATTTTGTTGTTTTGCGTGATCTTGTAATTGCAAATATTTTTATTGCACACCTCTCCGAAAATGGAACTGCTTATGTAAATATAAATTATACTGTCCCAAGATTTCGCGACTTTAAAGTTGGTAGATTTATCTTCGATACAGAAAAACAATACTTAATCCGTAAGGGAATTAAACAAATCGCCTATAGAGAAGTACTAAACAAAGACCATGAATATTTTTTGAAAGTTATGGGATTTGAAAAAGCAATGTTGCCGGAAGGGGAATGTTATTTGAAGAAACTTGACTAATATTAACCGACATTTGAAAAAACTCGTCGCTCTTTAATAACAGTGGTTTAAAAAATGTGACAGTAATTCAAAAGAGGCCTTATACCCTATTTACAATACTGTAGAGAAACCTTGTTATGGAAATTCTTTTTGAAAACGGTTTTAATAAAATTGCTACCTTTAATCATGAATAAAATCTCTGTAGTTCTAACACTACTTATTCTATGCATAGCAAATCATGCTTCCTGCCAAACCAATGAAATCCCTTTCCTCAACTGCCAGGTACATATTGACCAGGACACAAATACCACATTCAGAAAGCAAGAACTATTAAATGCCAAAGGTCTCACAGTTGATTCCTCAGATATATCAATAACTTCTTTTAGATTCGCTATTATTTGTAAAGGCAAAAAAGAAAAAAATGTTTCCAATTCGAAAAATGGCGACTTTACTCATGAAATGAAACAATTAATCTTAAACAACTGTATTGAAGGAAGAATCTTTTTAGAATATATTAAGTGTATTGATAAAAATAATAAGCAATTTAATTTATCTCCGAAACAATTAAAATTCAAGTAATCATCTTCAAAAATTAGCAGGTGATTTCCTTTTGGGAAAAAAATTTTTGAAAAAAATGGCTGGAAATCACTCTTAGATGCGCCTTTTAATTGAAATTTTAGAAGTTACTTGTATAAATGAAATCTATTTACTACTTTGTCATTAGGAAGATTAGCAGGGAACATTTACACACACACAATCAGCAAAATATTATATGAAGAAATTATTTTCTGCGGCAATTCTATTGCTCATGTCCTGGACATCTAGTGCACAAACATTCTACTGGAATGGGAATTCCCCGATTTTTGATAATACTACAGATACAGTTCCAATTGTGGTTTCTGGTTTACCAACAGTGATTGATACAAGTTTTGGAGTTGCTCATATTTGCATGAATATTACTCATACTTACAAAGCCGATTTGTTGATCAAATTAGTTTCACCAAGTGGTTTATCCGTTACTCTTATTTCCGGTATTGGTGGATCTGCTGATAATTTCTTGGGTACATGCGTGGGAATGGACGGAACATCGTTTAGTAATTCACAAGCTCCATACACAGGAATATTTCTTCCAACGGGTGATGTAAGTTTATTTAACAACGGACAAAATCCAAACGGAACATGGCTCTTCATTGTGAAAGATCAGGCAACTGCAGATACGGGTTCTATCCATCAGGCAAGTATTGTTTTCGTAAATAATCCTCCTGTGAACGGAAACACCGGTGGTGGTGGTGGCCCAACAGGAACTTACAATTGTCCGACTTGTGTTTGTCCGGGTGGAGCTGCAGGATGCGATCTTCTTCCTGACATGACATCTTCTGCAAAAGAAATTTTGGTGAATCATAATGAAACCCCCGGAGCACTATACATTTCTAATGCTACTCCTAATATCGGTTATGGTCCAATCGACATCTTTGGAATTGACTCTTGCTTTTGCGGAACAACCTATGTACCCTGCGGAACTGTTTGTCCGAATGGTCAGGACATAAAGCATATAGTTAAACAACGTATCTACCAAAAAATTCCGGGACAAGATACACTGGGATTCTATGATCGCATAGCTGGCGCAATGACTTATCATGCAACGCATGGTCACTTACATGTTGATCATTGGGCAAATTATACATTGCGAACTGCAACATCTAATCCTGATGCAACCACATGGCCTATCGTTGGTACGGGTGTGAAACAAAGTTTTTGTCTAATTAATCTTGGAACATGTTCAGGAAATCCCGGAGAATGTGTAGACAATAACGGAAATACACTAACAACTTTCCCGAATAACAATCTCGGTTTTCATACCGGTTGCGGACTTACGCAAGGAATTTATCCGGGTAATTATGATGTTTACAGTATTTCACTTAACGATCCTATTCCATTAGTCAACGTTTGCAACGGACTTTACTACATTGTCTCTATTACTGACCCCGATAATAATTTCCTGGAAAGCGATGAAACAAATAATTGGGTCGCTGTTCCAATTACACTTACACAACAAAACAATTCACCAACTATCACCGCAAGTGGTTCAACATTAATTTGCCAGGGTAGCAGCGTCACACTTACTTCAAATACTGCGAGTAATTATCTGTGGTCAACCGGCGCAACAACTCAATCAATTGTGGTTTCTTCTGCAGGATCTTATACAGTGTCTTCGAATTGCGGTACTTCGGTTGCAACTTCTTCTCCGGTTATTGTATCAATTATTCCATTAAACACAACTGCAACTGCAAGTCCAACACCTGTTTCCTGCAATGGTAATTCAATACAATTAAATGCAAATGCAACTTCCGGAGGAACACAGAATGTTCCGCTTACATTTAGCAGTAATTTGCAAGTTGTAATTCCTGATAACAATGCTACAGGAGTTACTTCTGCTATTACGGTTTCCGGAATTAATCCTGCAACGTTAACTGCGTCTTCTGTAGTTTCAGTAAAACTTAATCTTACTCATACTTATGACGGCGATCTTGCTGTCTCTTTAATTTCTCCTTCCGGAAATACTATTTTTCTTAGTAACCGTCGGGGAAGTGGAGGTGATAATTTTATCAATACCGTTTTTTCAATGTCTGCTGCAACATTGGTAAGCGCCGGCACTGCTCCTTTCACTGGTTCATACAAACCTGATGGAACTTTTAGTTCGCTGACAGGAAATGCAAATGGAACCTGGCTATTGAAAGTACAGGATCTTGCCGGTGTTGACACAGGAAGAATTCAAAATTGGAATATAATTATCAATACAGCAGTCCCGGAGACATTCAATTATTCCTGGACAAGCATTCCTGCGGGATTTACTTCTTCATTACAAAATCCAACTGATATTCCAATAATATCAAGCACTTATTCTGTTGTAGTAACAAGTACCGGAACAGGTTGCACAACTACAAATTCGGTTTTAGTATCTGTACCGGAAGTTCTAACAATTTCCGGTTTCACTCCGGCAAGTGGTGTACCTGGAACATTAGTTGTAATTAATGGTTCCGGATTTACTTCTGCATCATCGGTTAGTTTCGCCGGAATAAATGCAAGTAGTTTCACAGTAATCAGTCCAACACAAATTGAAGCAATCGTTCCCAATAGCGTAGCAACAAGTGGTGTTATTTGCATAACCAATAACACTGGCTGTACTGTTTGCAGTATTTCCAATTTCACTATCAATTCCGGAATAACATTAAACCTGAAATTATACCTCGAAGGATTTTATATTTCAAGCGGAATTATGCAAGCCTCTGTTGATCCAATTAGCTATCCAACTTTGTGCGATACTATTGTTGTTGAATTGCATCAGGCGACTTCGCCTTACAGCTTTGTTCAGAGTTTTAAAAGTACGATCAATACTGCCGGTGAAGGAAGTTTTGTTTTCCCATCTAATCTTTTGAATAATTCATATTTCATCAGTGTACATCACCGGAACTCTATTGAAACATGGAGTGCCTCACCGGTAACATTTACAACGGCAATAACAACCTATATCTTCAGCGATGCAATTACCAAAGCACAAGGAAACAATATGCGAAATCTTGGTGATGGTAATTTCGCCCTTTTCTCAGGCGATGTAAACCAGGAAGGCACTGTTGAATTTATCGACATGAATAGCGTACAAAGTGCATCTTTGATCAACTTAATCGGCTATCAACCACAAGACCTCAATGGCGATGGTATTGTTGAATCTGCAGATTATAGCTTAGTAGAAAATAATTTGCTGAAGTTTAAGGTTCGGCCGTAGCATCCGGCAAGGATTTCGTCATATTCTAGGCACGACAGTAAACCGAATTTCGGAATGCGGATTTCGGATTTCGGATTAGGCGGGAGTTTTTATTCTCAGCCTGGTAAATGAATGTGACCTTTTTATATTCATAGCTTATGCAGTATGAAAATCCGCAATCACCAAAGCGAAATCCGAAATCATTCCTCCTTTTGCCTTAACTTTTCGTATCTTCGTAGCCGATTAAAAAATACGAATGGAAGAATCAGGATTTGATGCATTTAATTTTAGTGACGACTTACTAGATGGTCTTTATACCATGGGTTATGACAAGCCTACACCAATTCAAAATAGTGTAATTCCTGCTATTTTAGCTCGAAAAGACGTTATTGCTTGCGCACAAACAGGAACAGGAAAAACTGCTGCTTACTTACTGCCGACTTTACAGCAGATTTCCGATAGCAAAACTCCCCATACAGCAGCCCTTATTTTAGCACCGACACGCGAACTTGCTGTTCAAATAGACCAGGCTTTTCAAGGTTTCGCATACTTCACTCATGCCAGTTCAATTGCCGTTTATGGTGGAAATGACGGTTTCTCATTTGATCGCGAAAAGAAAGCGCTCATGCAAGGTACCTCTGTTATTATTGCCACTCCCGGTCGTTTACTCAGTCATTTGAAATTGGGCTATGTGAAAATGGATCAACTTGAAACTCTCATTCTCGACGAAGCAGATAAAATGCTCGACATGGGTTTCTATGATGACATCATGCTGATCAATAAATTTTTGCCGGCGAAAAAACAAATTCTATTGTTTAGTGCTACCATGCCTGTGAAAATTCGTCCGCTGGCAAAAAAATTATTGCATGATCCTGTCGAAATAAATATTGCTATCAGTAAACCTGCAAGTGGTGTTGATCAAAAAGCGTATGTTCTTTTCGATGATCAAAAAAATAATTTGATAATTCATCTTTTAGCTGAACGGAAAATAAGTACAGCCTTAATATTTGCTTCAACAAAAATATCTGTTAAAACGCTGGAGAAGGAATTGCAAAAACGAAACCTTCCTGCTGCAGCAATTCATAGTGACCTCACACAGGAAATGCGCGAAAGCGTTTTACTGAATTTCAAAAACAGAAAAGTTCCTGTTCTTATTGCTACAGATATTTTATCGAGAGGAATTGACATTGAAAACATCGGACTTGTTATCAATTACGATGTGCCTGCAGATGCAGAAGATTATGTGCATCGTGTGGGTAGGACTGCACGAGCAGAAACTACAGGAGAAGCAATTACATTCATCAGTCAGAAGGATCAGGCAAAATTTGTACAGATAGAAACTTTCATTGAAAGTGAAATCCCAAAAATTCCTTTACCGGAATCAGTAGGTGTTGGTCCGGTCTGGAACCCGACTGAAAAAAAGAAAACAGGTTTCGGTGGTCGAAGGAACTTTTCGAACAAGAAAAAATCTAATCACGGTCCGAAAAAATAATCATTCAATCGCTTATGTTAACCAACAACGACATTTTCAAAAAGCTCCGCGTTGCTCTTGAATTAAAAGACGACGATATCGTTAAAATTCTAAAGCTCGTCGATTACGAAATCGGCAAAACCGAATTAAGTGCAATTTTTCGAAATGAAGACCATCCAAACTATAAAATTTGCGGAGATCAGTTGCTCAGAAACTTTCTGAATGGACTGGTGATTTATAAGAGAGGTCCGAGGCCGGAGAAAAAGTAGGCTGAATGATTTCGGAATTCGGATTGGGGATTTCGGATTGACCACAACACGAATTCTTGGTCACATTCATAAATTCCGAGAGTGAGTTCATTGGTTGCGGAAGCACTATAATTTTTTTGTCCCACAGAAACCGAATATAGACTTATTTTCTCATTGTAAAATCTGCGTTTGATCTGCGTATTCCGCGATATCTGCGGGAGAAAATTAAACTGCATTTATTTCCCGCAGATATCGCGGAATACGCAGATCAAACGCAGATTCAATGTGACTAAAGTCCATTTTCTCTTCTGAAAATTTTCCGGGTATTCTCAGGAAAAAAAATTGAAATGCTCTCACATTAAATTGCGCCCCAACTATTAATACTGCCCTCGATTAAGCGCAATCCGAATTCCAAAATCCGAAATCCGAAATAAAAATTACTCCCGCAACTTAACTACCTACATCTCCTACATCTCCCCCAACTCCTTCTGAAAATCAAATTGTAAATCCTCATGTAATTTAGAAATTGCTATACCAATTTTCTTTTGCTGATTGGCAACCATATTCACTAAAACCTGACTGTCATAATATGGAATATCGGAGGCTTTCAATGTTTTGCAAAAATGAATTAAAAGAATAGCTTCAGTTTCTTTATTGCCGGAAAAACGACAGTTCTTATTGATGGTACGTAAAATTTTACGCAGACTTTTTTTTGCTAAATATAAATTACTGCGATTCATTTCGAGAAACTGTTGTTCGGTCTCGGCTTTTATCTTTTCACGAAAACCATCTTCATCGTCCGATTCATTCAGCAAATAATCAAGTAACTCTTTATTTTCTTTTTTGTGTTTGGAAATTCGAATACAGATCTCGGTAACTTTCTTTGGCGGAAGTTTTTGAAGTTGCTTGTTAAGATCGGATATTGAATTCGTCATGGATTTAAAACAGATTAGTCGCGATTCACCATCACTGAAACTTCTGCTACATCACCATTTATTGGAGGCGCTATCTTTATCAGCTCAACTTCAAGATAATCAATCTGCGGGATTTCTTTTTTCAGCGCATCTGCAATTCGCGCGGCTGCATGTTCAATCAACTTCGAACGAATCTTCATTTCACGAACTACGATCCGATGGACATCACAATAATCTACCGTCGCAGACAGCTTATCCTTTTTTTCAGCCTCCGAAAAATCTGTCTCTATCTGAATATTGATATTATAATGTCCTCCTATCTTTGCTTCTTCTGCAAGACAGCCATGATACGCATAAACACGGATTGGACCCACTCTGATTATTCCCATTTTCTATCTGATAAATCTAAATTATTTTTTTGCTGCTTCTTTCGCCCAAGAATCTTTCAACGTAACTGTTCTGTTCAAAACAATATTATTATCTGTTGAATCCGGATCGACACAGAAATATCCTTTGCGGACAAACTGGAATTTATCTCCGCTCTTTGCTGTTTTCAAAATTGGTTCGGCATAAGCGACCTTTATTACCTCCAGACTTTTCGGATTCAGATGATCTTTGAAATCTCCTTCTGCATTGGAGGGGTCTTCAGGTAGAAATAATCTGTCGTACATACGCAATTCACATTGTACTGCCTGCGGAACACTTACCCAATGAAGAGTTCCCTTCACACTTACACCACTTGTGTCATTTCCACTTTTGCTTTCAGGAATATAATTACAATGTATCTCTGTAACATTTCCATTGTCATCTTTTTTGAAGGAAACACATTCGACAATATATGCATGTTTCAACCGAACTTTTAATCCCGGGCCTAAACGAAAATATTTCTTTGTCGGCTCCTCCATAAAATCATCCCGTTCAATCCACAACTCTTTGGAGAATGGAATTTCACGCATACCGCCTTTGTCTTCAGCTTCCGGATTATTTTCGCCGTGCAACATTTCAACATGACCATCAGCGTAATTATCGATGATCAATTTAATCGGATCCGTTACTACCATCACGCGGTTTGAACGTTTGTTCAGATCTTCGCGAATGAAATATTCCAGCAGGCCAACATCGATCATATTCTCTCGTCTTGCTACTCCAATGCGATCGCAAAATTCGCGTATACTTTCAGGAGTATAACCACGACGACGATAACCGCTGATCGTTGGCATTCGTGGATCGTCCCAACCGTTTACATGTTTTTCATTTACTAACTGAAGTAATTTACGTTTACTCATCACAGTGTACGTGAGATTCAAACGCGCAAATTCATACTGATTACTTGGAAAAATATTCAGCTTCTCAATAAACCATTCGTACACCGGACGATGGACTTCAAACTCTAATGTGCAAATTGAATGTGTAATGTTTTCTATGGAATCGCATTGTCCATGTGCGTAATCGTACATAGGATAAATGCACCATTTGTCACCCGTGCGATGATGTTTTACATGACGAATACGATACATCAACGGATCACGAAAATGCATATTCGGAGAAGTCATGTCGATCTTTGCGCGTAATGTTTTCTCGCCATCTTTGAATTCTCCTCCGCGCATACGAGCGAATAGCGAAAGATTTTCTTCAACACTTCTGTCACGATACGGACTATTTTTTCCCGGCTCAGTAGGCGTTCCTTTCATTGAAGCAATTTCCTCCGCAGAAGAATCATCAACATAAGCAAAACCTTTTTTGATAAGATCGCAAGCGTAATCATATAGCTGCTCAAAATAATCCGAAGCATAAAATTCATTGCTCCATTCAAAACCTAACCAGCGAATATCATTTTTTATACTCTCAACATATTCTGTATCTTCAGTTACCGGATTTGTATCATCGAAACGAAGATTTGTTTTTCCACCAAACTGTTGCGCTAAACCAAAATTGAGGCAAATCGATTTTGAATGACCAATATGTAAATATCCATTTGGCTCCGGAGGGAAGCGTGTGAGTACACGTCCGCCATGCTTTCCATTTTTTACATCTTCGGCAACAATCTCCTCAAGAAAATTTTGACTTTTTTCAATTGACATATTAATTCGATTTTGCAGACATTGACTGCATTATTTTATTTACTCCATTATTTAATCTGGCAATCACTTCTTCTTTACCCAGCAATTCAATTGTTCCTGAAAGTTCCACGCCTGTACCTAATCCGCTGAGTAAAACTCTGAATAATTGCAATACATCGCCTGGCTTAAGTTGATGAGCTGCCGCTGTCTCTTTAAATTTCAAATCGACATCTGCTCCGGAGAAAGAATCCATCTGCTTTAAAACATCAGATAATGCTATAAAGAAACTCTCAAATCCGGGTTTCCATTTTTTAGCAATAACTTGTTCGTCGTAAGTGGTTGGCGCAATGAATAAGTATGTTTCCTTTTCAACAAATTCATTTTCAAATTGAACTCGCTCCAGTAATAATGAAACTACTTTAGACAAATATTCGCGTGAAAGTCTTTTGTCGCTGTCATTAAATTTATAAGTAGCCGCAACCATTGGTTTTAACAACGCCACCAAGTTTTCAATTGGTTGAAGACGCAGGTAATGCTGATTAAACCATTTTGTTTTCTCGGGATCAAATTTTGCTCCGCTTTTATTTACTCTTTCCAAAGAAAAATCGTGAATTAATTCGTCTAAGGAAAAAATTTCCTGATCACCACTCGGATGCCAGCCTAATAAAACTAACATATTTATAAAAGCAGCAGGAATGTAATTTTTCTCTCTGTAACCTGACGACAACTCTCCTGTAACCGGATCTGTCCAATTCAAAGGAAAGACAGGAAATCCTAAACGATCACCATCGCGTTTGCTTAACTTTCCATTTCCATCAGGTTTTAATAACAATGGAAGATGCGAAAATTTCGGCATCACTTTTTCCCAACCTAAATATCGATATAACAAAACATGCAATGGTGCCGATGGCAACCACTCTTCTCCGCGAATAACATGTGTGATCTGCATTAAGAAATCATCGACTACATTTGCTAAATGATACGTCGGCATTCCATCACTCTTGAAAAGCACTTTGTCGTCGAGTTGTGATGTATGAACTCTAACTTCACCGCGAATCAAATCATGCACCAACACTTCTTCATCAGCCGGAATCTGCAACCGAATTACAAATGAATCACCTGCATGAATTCTTCTTTCAACTTCATCAGGTGAAAGAGTTAGTGAATTGACTAATTGTTTTCTGGTGATTGCATTGTATGAGAAAGCCGATTTCTCCGCTTCCATTTTTTTTCTTAACGCATCTAATTCCATTTCACTATCGAAAGCATAATAAGCATGACCGGTTTGTACCAACTTCTCAGCATACTGCCGATAAATCGCCATCCGTTCGCTTTGCCGATAAGGTGCATGCGGCCCATCGCCGAAACCAACACCTTCATTCGGACAAATGCCACACCATTTCAATGAATCAATGATGTATTGCTCCGCTCCAGGCACATAACGATTTTGATCAGTATCTTCGATTCGCAGAATGAAATCACCATTATGCTTTTTTGCAAACAGATAATTATACAATGCTGTTCTCACTCCACCCATATGAAGAGGCCCGGTTGGACTGGGAGCAAAACGTACGCGAACTTTTCTTTCCATTTTTTGGGGTTATTCAGGAGGCAAAGATAGGATTTTGAGGGAGAAATGAGAGCCAAATAGAATCTAGTGTCGTGCTTCATTCTGAATATTTGGCAACTGTGTAAGAAAAGAACCAGCATTTGTGCGGTAACGTTTGTCATTTAATATTTGGTCATTGTGACATTTATTCGTTCTGCCCATAGTGGCAGCCTGTAAGAGGGGAAAAGTATGGGGTATATCCTTACAGGGGGCGAAAGCCTTCCTATTTAACCATGAAATTTTATTGTTTATTATGATTGAGAAATTTGGGAACAATTTTATTTAAATTTTCCCCGGGGCGTGCTTTGTCTAAGAAAATCAATATGATTTCGAAATGCAAATTGGTTTTTGTTGTCGATTTAAAAAAATGCAATGCCAATTCACATACGACCCCTCCCGGGTCGCATCGACAATACTGCGTTTGTGCTATAAACATGTAACTCCTCTGGAGTCATTTGGGGTAAATTATTAGAGGCAATTTTTCAATATTATCCTAAAGCGCAAAAATGGAAATTTGGTTTTGGGAATTTCGGATATCGAATTTAAAACTCAGAATTTGGAAAAGGTTAGCTGCAAAGCACAAAAATCCGCATTCCGAAATTTCTAAAAATTCTCAACCGGCCGTATGGCAAAACCTCCCAAAAACCCCCAACGGCAAATTCAATCCCGTCGTTGATTTCAAAAATAATTCGCCGGTTTGAACATCTTTAAAATCTCGTAGCATATTTTCCTCAACTAGAGTAGAAAAATAGAGTGAATAAGTAATGAAAA
>CAYHCU010000002.1:0-47580 GCA_964355035.1 uncultured Flavobacteriales bacterium
AAATATTATTAAGCCAATCGAAGAAGATTATATCCGAACATCTATTGAAAAAGCTTTTTATAAGTATACGAAAGATCTTGAGATGCAAAACAAAGGAAATCGTTTTGCTGCAGCTCTTGATAGTCTTGAAGTGGCAGTTATTATTACAGACTCCCATGAGAAAGTTATTTTCATGAATAAGATGGCTGAAACATTAACGGGTTGTTTGAAGCAAGAAGCATTAGGAAAAGACATTTCAATTGCAATGAAAAATTGCAATCAGGATACAAGAAATATTTTCAAGACGTTAGCGCACTCTGTTGTCGGTGATGCACAAAAGAAGGAAGGAGACACAGAGGTTCCTGTTTCGAATGGAGCGGCCGAGCAAAAAGTTGCCGTGAATACATTTCCGATTCTTACAGTAAACAATAAAATAAACGGCTGTGCATTTGTGATGACCTCTCCGGGTCGACGAGATGCTGTTCAGGAAACGACAACAGACAAAAACCTGTTCAATTTTCTAGAAAATATTTATGCGAACAATAGTTTTTTCGTAAAAAAGGATTCGCGTTTTGTGAAAGTAAATTTCCAAGACATCCTTTGGATAGAAGCACTTGATAACTATGTGATCATTAAAACAAGCTCGAAAGAACAATTCATTCTTCACAGCTCAATGAAAGACATTGAAACAAAACTTCCTCAGCTGAATTTTTCACGTGTTCATCGTTCATACATCGTTCAGCTTGAAAAAATAAGCGCTTTAGAAGAGAATGCTTGTATTATTGATAGCAATAGAATTCCGATTGGGAAAAGCTATAAGGAAAGTTTAATGAGCAGATTAAATCTGTTTTAATAAAAAAGAGCAAAAGGGCTAGACCTTCAAAAAAATAAGATAATTTCGCACAAAAATTAATTGGTGACAAAAGCTGCGATTATAGAGGTTAAAGACCTGGTAAAGCACTATAAAGACATTAATGCCGTAAATGGCATTAGTTTTTCTGTTTTGGAAGGCGAAATTTTTGGTTTGTTAGGTCCTAATGGTGCCGGGAAGACCACTACCCTTGAAATTATTGAAACCCTACGCGATAAAACGTCGGGAACTGTAGTTGTGAATGGTTTGTCGTTGGATGAAAAGCCGAACGAGATTAAACAAATCATCGGAGTTCAGCTTCAAGCAGCAAATTACTACCCGAATCTGATGTTAAATGAGCTTTTAGATCTTTTTGCAGGCTTGTACAATACTGTTGTTAATAAGGCAGAAATGCTTGCTCTTGTTGGTTTAGAAACCAGAGGAAAATCGAAATATAAAGAATTATCCGGAGGTCAAAAGCAACGCTTTTCTATTGCAACAACCCTAATCAATAAACCCAAAATTGTTTTTCTGGATGAGCCGACAACCGGGCTGGATCCACATGCAAGAAGAAATTTATGGGAGTTAATCAAAGAGATTAGATCCCAAGGAACAACTGTTGTTATTACGACGCATTATATGGACGAAGCAGAGATTCTTTGCGACAGGGTGGCCATTATAGAAAAGGGTAAAATTATATCCATTGATTCACCGGCAAGGCTTATCGATAATTTAATTGCTTCTGGATTTGAAAAGAATAAAGAAGTTAAGAGTGCAAATTTGGAAGACGTATTTTTATCGTTGACCGGTTATGAATGGAGGGATCAATAAGATGCAGGAGAAAAAACAATACAGTCAATTAAAAGCGATGAAAGCGATTTCGCTTGCAAGTTTTCGCTCAATCACCCGTAATCCTTCGGCGGTCATTTTTAGCCTGGCGTTTCCATTGGTTTTTATTATTGCTTTTGGTTTTATTGGCGGCAATAGAATTAAAATGGATGTCGGCATTGATCCCGACAGCGATACAACCGGTACTATTTATCGTTCATTTGTTGAAGCACCGAATGTTGAGCACAAAACAACATTTACCCATGAGGAATTAACCGATCGACTGAACAAGGGAAGAATTGATGCCATCTTAAAGTTTGATAAAAGTGTGGAGACGCAATTAGAAGTTGTTGAAATCACAACTTCACCTGCATCTAGAGAAAAAGGATCGTTTGTTCGTTCTTTGGTAACGAATCTTATTGATAAGCACAATATTTCATATTACAAAAATTTAGCTTCACATATAGATAGCTCTACGATTACACATGCGCTGGAAACAACAAAGCCAACTGAATTACGTGAAACAAAAATTTCGGGACGAGAATATAAAGTGATTGATTTTATTCTTCCCGGTCAATTAGGCTTTTCAATATTAAGTGCAGGTGTATTTGGAACTGCATTTGTGTTCTTTTCATTACGACAAACGATGGTATTGAAAAGATTTTTTGCAACACCAATTCGTCGTCCATATATTATTTTGGGCGAAGCAATCAGCAGATTGGTGTTTCAACTTTTAGGCTCTTCTGTAATTTTAGTGATTGGACATTATGTTTTTGGTTTCACTTTAATTCATGGAGTTTGGACAGCAGTAGAAATGTTATTACTCTCTGCTCTAGGTTTAATTGTGTTTATGGGTTTTGGTTTTGTAATTTCAGGAATTGCTAAATCAGAAAGTGTAATTCCGCCATTAGCAAACATAATAACGTTACCGCAGTTTTTATTGTGCGGGACTTTTTTCCCAATAGATGCTTTTCCCGGTTGGTTGCAAATTATTAGCAAAGCGCTTCCCTTGACTTATTTGAATGAAGCACTCAGAATGATTGCCTTTGAAGGAGCCGGGTTAATGGATATTTCATCTCAATTAATTGTTTTGATTATTTGGGGAGTAATTATTTATGCTGCCGCAATACGATTTTTTCGTTGGGAGTAACGATTTTTGTCTTTTTATCGTAATAATTAACAGATAATGTATGGTAATTCAGTAAATTAACCCGTTAGCATGACGAGTTTTTTGTATTTTTGTTAGTCATACACAAAATACACAGATGAATAGAACTTTATTTGGAAGGTCTTTTTTCCGAATTGTCTTTTTATTGATTTTTTCATTGAACTCTCTTTGCCTTTCAGCGCAGATGGGAAAAAATGGAGCATTGACCACAAGCACCAGTTTTATTTTTAATGATTATACTCCGCTTACAGTGGATGCTACAATCGGGGCAACTACAATCAACGTGGTTTCAAGTTTATTGAATGCTCGAATTACAACTCCGTTAGCTGCCGGAGATTTGATATTTATAATTCAAATTCAAGGCGCAACAATGACTGTTGCCGATGATACTACTTATGGTGGTTTAATTTCTTATAACAATTGTGGTAACTATGAGTTCGCCGAAGTTACAGCCGTGCCTTCAGCTACTCAAATATCAATTTCTTGTCAGCTTAAAAATAATTACTCTGTTAGTGGTAAAACACAAATAGTGCGTGTTCCCAGGTTAACCACCCTAACAATTGGTTCGGGAGGTTCTATCACGTGTCCTGCGTGGAATGGCAGCACGGGTGGTGTTCTGATCTTAGAAGTAATGAATGGAATTACTATCAATAGTGGCGGACTAATTAATGCTTCCGGAAAAGGTTTTAGGGCAGGTCAAAACGCTTCAGACAATAACACAGCTTATGGAGTCTTAAACTATGTTCATCCAACAGACGATTATGGTGCTGAAAAAGGAGAAGGTATTGGAGGTTCGCAATCTGATTACGATTTGATATCAGGACGTTTTTGCAAAGGTGCCCCGCTTAATGGTGGTGGTGGTGCAAATGGTCATAATGCCGGGGGTGGCGGCGGCGGTAATTGCGGTTTACTTGGTTGGACAGGAAGAGGAGTTCCTGATATATCGACTGCAAGTTGGGCAAATGCCTGGAATCTTGAATACAGCGGATTTGCTTCGTCCGTTTCATCAGGTGGTGGAAAGGGTGGTTATACTTTTTCGGGAAGTAATCAAAATGCTTTAACGGTTGGTACTTTAAATGCTGCATGGGGTGGAGATCAAAGAAGAGAGAATGGAGGAAGAGGTGGTCGACCATTGGACTATTCTACAGGAAGAATTTTCATGGGTGGTGGTGGCGGAGCCGGAGATCAAAATAATTCATACGGTGGCGCCGGAGGAAATGGCGGAGGAATTATTTATCTTTTATGTTACAATACAATTTCCGGAAGTGGTAGTGTTAACGCTAATGGTGACTATGGTGTCTCAACTGTAGGTGCAGGAACAGATGGCGCAGGTGGTGCAGGTGCAGGAGGTACAATTTTTTTAGATGCAACCGGATTGATTTCCGGTATAACAGCAAATGCAAACGGAGGTAACGGAGGTAATCAAGTTGTAGGGGCGTTTATAAATGAAGCAGAAGGCCCCGGTGGCGGCGGTGGTGGTGGTTATATTGCATCTTCCAGTGGTGCATTTACAAGGAATGCAAACGGCGGATTGAACGGGACAACAAATTCATCAGGTTTGGCAGAGTTTCCATCTAATGGAGCAACAAAAGGTGGTGTGGGACTTCCGTCTCAACCGACAAACACTTTTCACATCGTTACATCGACTGTGTATATTTGTCCGGGAACGTCTACTACTTTATCGTTTTCAACCACAGGAATCGTTCCACCCGGAACAACGTTTACTTGGTATGACCAAGCAGTTGGTGGAACTCAAATTGGAAGTGGTACAACATTTAACTCGCCGGTACTCTCTTCGGGTCAAATTACATATTACGTTTCTTCGTGTCCTGGTGCTGCACGTTTTCCTGTTCAAGTACAAGTTTCACAAGTTACAGCAACGGCTTCAGCAACTACCGTTTGTTCTGGTATTGCAACAGATTTTACAGGTACAGGAACATCATCTACAGGTACAATTTCGACGTGGAGTTGGAATTTTGGGAATGGCTCAGGAACCTCTTTGTTACAAAACCCATCATATATTTATTCCACAGCCAATACGTATACGGTTACGCTTACTGTAACCGATAATTCAGGATGTACAGCAAGTACCACACAGTCTGTTATTGTTAATGCAACACCAACGATTAATTTTTCAACACCAACTACATCCGGCTGTTTGCCATTAAATGTTTCTTTCACCAATACAACAACAAGCGCAAGCACATACTCTTGGAATTTTGGTGATGGTAGTCCTCTTTCATCTTCTACAACGCCATCGCATAATTATACTACTGCAGGAATATATTCTGTAACCCTTACAGCATCCAATACCGGTTGTACAGCAACATCAACACAAACAAATTTAATTACTGTTCGTGCAGTACCCCACTCATCTTTTTCTTCGCCGTCAACATTGTGTTTAGGAGACATTGCTTCATTTGCAAATTTATCGACGCCGAATGGTTCAACAATAACAGGTTATTCATGGAACTTTGGAGACGCTTCAGCACTTTCTACAGGAACAAATCCAACTCATACGTATTTGTCTGCCGGTACATTCAATATTGTGTTAACCACATCCTCGGCCTTTTGTTTTGATGACACCACAATTGCAATTACAATAAGTCCTGCCCCGACAGTAAATTTTTCTACAACCACTACATCCGGTTGTACACCAATGACGATTACCTTTAACAATACAACATCGGGCACACCCGTCTACTCATGGAGTTTTGGAGATGGTAGTCCTCTTTCAACAACAACAACTCCAACACATATTTATTCAAATCCGGGGAATTATACAGTAACACTCATTGCTTCAATTGGGTCTTGCAGGGACACATTGATCAGGACGAATTATATTTCTGTTTATCCACAACCAACAAGTTCGTTTTCTACTGCTTCCGTTTGTTTGGGAGATTCTGTTCACTTTATAAATTTATCTATAGGAAACGGAGGAACATTGACAAGTTACACGTGGAACTATGGAGACGGAACTACTTCTACTGCAACATTACCACATTTATATTTTTCTCCGGGATCATACAATGTTCTGTTGACAGCATCAACAGCAAATTGTTCTGACGATACAACCATCACGGTTACGGTTTCTCCTGCTCCTGTTGTGAATTTTAATACAGCAAACGGCTCAGGATGCGGATCGCTTACTACAACATTTGTAAATTCCACAACCGGTTCACCAAGTTATATTTGGAATTTTGGAGATGGCTCTGCTTTTTCTTCAGTATTAAATCCAACACACACCTACTCTACTTCCGGAATATATTCTGTAACACTCATTGCAACTCAGGGAACATGTGCAGATACATTGGTTAAAACAAATTACATTACAGTTTATGATTCTCCGATAAGCTCATTTACAACCTCTGATGTTTGTATCGGAGACTCTGTTCACTTTACAAATTTGTCGAACGGTAATGGCGAGCCAATAACGAACTATACATGGAACTATGGGGACGGGAATTTTTCTTCTCAGACATCACCGGCACATTATTATACATCGGCCGGCACCTATAACGTTCTGCTTTCAATCATAACAACTCATTGTGTTGATGACACAACAATTAGTGTAATGGTTTCAGCCGGACCAATTGTTTCCTTTACCCCAAGCGCAACAACAATTTGCGGTAATCAAAATGTTGTGTTTACTAATACTACAACAGGGTCACCGATTTATAGTTGGGATTTTGGAGATGGTAGTGCGTCTTCAGCAATAGTAAATCCAACGCATTATTATGCAGCCACAGGAACATACAGCGTTTCATTAATAGCAACTCAGGGAAGTTGTGCAGACACATTAATTCAAAATTCACTTATCACCGTTTACGCAAGTCCTCTTTCTTCTTTTAGTACAGATAATGTTTGCTTGTACGATAGTGTTCATTTTTTAAATGAATCTGTAATTAGTGGCGGTGTAATTACTTCGTACAGCTGGAATTTTGGTGACGGAACAACTTCTTCCGCCGATTCTCCTGTGCATTATTATTCTTCAGCCGGGACTTATTCGGTTAATTTGATTGCGGCTTCAGCTAATTGCTCAGACGATACAACAATCACTGTAACAGTAAATCCAAACCCTGTAGTTAACTTTATCTCTACAACGATCAGGGCATGTGACAGCGCAACTGTCTTTTTTAACAATACCTCAACAGGAGCAACAGCGTATTCATGGAATTTCGGAGATGGTGGTGTATCTACATCAATATCGCCAACTCATTTCTATTCTTCGGCAGGGGTATATAATGTTTTGCTAACAGCAAGTAGTGTAAACGGTTGCTCAAGTTCAAAGTACGTTTCATCAATGGTAATTATAAAAAGCACCCCTTTACCACTTATTTCTGCCTCTCGAACATCTGTTTGTCCCGGGGAATGTATTTCTTATACAGATTTAACAACAGGAACAAACACATCATGGCAATGGCAATTTAGCGGAGGGAATCCGGCGTCATCGATTTCCAGAAACCCCTCTTCTGTATGTTACAATACAATTGGTAATTATTCGGTGACATTAACTGTTTCAAATGGTTCTTGTACCGCCAGCCACACAGAAACATCGTTAATACATGTTGTAAATTGCAGTACAAAACCACGAGCAAATTTTGTGAGTAGCGATACAAATTTATGTGGAGGGAGTTGTATTTCATTTGTTGATCTATCGTTGAATGCAGTAAGCTGGCAATGGCAATTTCCGGGAGCTACACCGACTTCGTCTACACAAGAGTTTCCAAATTCTATTTGTTATTCAACTACCGGTGTTTATCCGGTAACCCTTATTGCAGGAAACACTACGGGTTATGATACATTTACTGTGTCCACTTTTATTCATGTTACTTCGTTACCCTCACAGCCTACGTTTACCCAAAGCGGAAACCTCTTAATAGCAACTTCTGCCAATACATATCAATGGTTTTATAATAACATTCCGATTTCCGGTGCAACGAACCAACAATATACTGCAACACTATCGGGCCCTTATTCTGTTCAGATAACAGACGCAAATGGTTGTTCTTCTACTTCTTTAATTTCTCATGTTTCATTGGTAGGGATTGATGATTTCAGTAGTTCAATGAATTTTGAAATTTATCCTAACCCAACAACAGGAGAAGTTTTTATTAAATCTGACAAGACATCGATTGGCATCATCCACATTGATATAATTGATTTACTTGGAAGGACTTTATTAACCAAGAGCGAAAAGAACAATTTTGTGGGGTCAATTTGGAAAATTGACATTTCAAATCTTGCCCAAGGCATGTATTTCATTCGTTTTAGAAATCAATATCAGGAATGGAAGACTTCGATTATTAAGGAGTAATACCTTGAGGCAGCTTTCCTTTTTTAACCAATTTTAGCGAAAACCTTACAGTTGTAAGTTTAAGTCAGTTGTAGCTTTTAAGGGCTGTAAACATCAATACGCAAGAGAAGTATAATATTCGGGACAATGAGGACAATTAGGTCCTTCTCGAAATATCATGCGAAAATTAATTTATTTCTTATTTCTGCTTTTTAGCGTCAATAGCGTAATAGCGAAATCAGAAAAGTCTTTAGAAGACTCCATTCCTTTTTATCAGATGACATTAGAACAGCTCATGAATGTCACCGTTTCTGTAGTTTCGGACCTTCCGATGAATGGAAGGGAGTCTCCGGGAATTGTAACAGTATTAACCAGAGAAGAGATATTAGAGTCCGGGGCAAAGGATTTAATGCAAATACTTCAATTAATTCCCGGATTTGATTTTGGGGTAGATGTTGAAGGGGTGGTTGGAATTGGTGTTCGGGGAAACTGGGGGCACGAGGGCAAGGTATTGATGCTTTGGGATGGTATAGAGATGAACGAAGACCTTTATTCAACGCTTCAATTTGGAGGACATTATCCATTGAGCCAGGTTAAAAGAATTGAAATTATTCGCGGTCCCGGTTCTGCAATTTATGGCGGGAATGCTGAGTATGCTGTTATCAACATTATTACAATTAATAGTGATCTGAACGGTGTTGCCGTTGACGCTCAATATTCTTCTTTTTCAAAAGACCCTGCTTCACAAGGAGTTTCTGTTACCTATGGAAAGAAATGGAAAAACTCATACGTATCGTTTTCAACGTTTCAAAACAAGACCATTCGAAGCAATAAAGAATATACAGACAATTTTGGTAATTCGTATTCATTAAAAAACCTGTCGTCAATGACTTCAGAGCAGTATAGGGTTAATTTTACCTATAGAAAATTTAATATCGTGGCTTTCAACGATCATTATACATTGCTTCAGAGGGATGGATACACGGAAGTTTATTCACAAGCCTATCGCAGTCTTTTTTTAAATTCAACAGTGCAAGCGAAGGTGGATTATGCTATCGGGAAATTAAAATTAACTCCCGGTGTAAAAATTAAATTTGGGCATCCATGGTATTCCAATCAGGTTTCAATCGAAGACGACTTCCAACCCTATAGCGTTACAAGTCAAAAACAACATTATTACATAAGCTATTTAATAGATCCCTCTAAAAAAATAAACATTACAGGAGGATTTATCTATGATTATTTGCAGGCAAATAATCGGATAGAGGGTTCAACTTTTACCAATGGAAGCAAGAACTTTGTTTCATATGATTACGGGAGTTACATTCAAGCTATTTTAAAGACGAAGGTTGCAAATTTCACATTAGGAAGTCGCTATGTTTATAATAAATTTTATAAAGGTTCATTTGTTCCGCGATTAGGAATAACAAAAATTTGGGATAAGTTTCACGTGAAAGCATTGTATAGTGTAGGATATCGCGCCCCGGCGATAGAAAATATTAATTTAAATCAGGACATCAAACCGGAATACACTACTGTTTTAGAAATTGAAGGAGGAGTGAAGCTCGGTAGTTCATCCTATTTGACAGCAAATATTTATGACATCACCACAAAGAACGGAATTATTTTTTATTATGATTCTACAAATGGCGACAGGTATGAGAATGAAGGAGAATCAGGCACACGTGGCCTTGAAATAGATTATAAGTGGAAAAGCGAAAAATGGTACGCTATGATAAACTATTCTTATTATACAACAGCCGGCCATTCTGTAATTGATGAATATCGAATTGACGAAATTCCAAACATAACACAAGCCTTTCCTACACACAAAGTTAATTTTAGTGGAAGCTGGCGTTTTGGAAAAACAGTATCGGTTGGACCATCTATTTCTTTTTATTCGAAACGATATACCATTATTACAAGTCAGAACAATGCTGTGAAAGCATATCCTGCGGTTGCTTATGAAAACATCAATTTTTCATTTGCTAATCTCTTTACAGAAGGTATGACAGTTCAGTTTTCGGTATTTAATATAATGGACGAAGATGTTTGGTATATACAGCCGTATAATGGCAATCATGCGCCTTTGCCTGGTGGAGGAAGAGAGTTTCAGATACGTTTGAATTATAATTTATCAAGTCATTAATTGTAAGAGAAGAAAATAGGTGAGATTTAAGAATAAAATATCGCGGTTTATAAAGCAAATACTAGTATGTGTTTTGCTTTTGCCATCGATTATTCGTGCCGGATCAACCTCAGACGGAAACGAGTATTCGATTAAGGCGATGTTTTTGTTAAATTTCATGAAGTATATAGATTGGCCGGTTGGAAGTTCTTCTCAGGTATTTAAAATTGGTGTTGTTGGAGAATCAGAGATGTACGACGCTTTGATTAATCTTGAGGCAAAACGTTCTTCGGAAGGGCAAAAAGTGGAGATTAAAAAAATAGATAGTAAGAATCTAGGTGACTTCCAGATAGTTTTTATATCGAATAGTGAAAGGGGTAAAATTGATGAACTAATAAAACGATATTCAATGAAGGGGGTGCTTATTATTACCGAAGATGACAAAGGAAAGGTTAAGCAAGCCGGAATAAATTTATTTAATCAGGAAGATAAAATAAGATTTGAGATTAATCTCAACTCAACAAAAGGCAACGGATTGAAAGTATCTTCTAAACTCATAGAGCTGGCAGCAGCAGTTCACAATTAATTATTTCGCCATGAAACAAAAGAATCGCAAAATTGATTTTGAAATATATCTTGTATTTATTATTGTAATAGGCATTTCTGTTTTTAATGCTATTTACAGTTCCTTAAATATTTCTAAAAATCAAGATACCACCAGTAAAATAATGATGGTGGATATCCCGTCTCTTCAGTCTTTGGAGCGTATGAATTTGTTGATTACAAAATCAAAAATGTATTCGACGAATTGGGTTTACTTGCAGAGTAACAAGGATGATAAGGCAAAGCTTCAAATGATTCACGAAGTAGAGTACCCGGCGTTGAAAGCTGAAATAGTTAATTTAATGAGAAGCTGGAAAGATGTTAACGACATAGATTCAATGAAGTATATTTTTTCGGATTTTGAAAAGTGCATGGTTTATCAAGACGAACTCATGCACACCTTGGTTAATTTTGACGATTACGAAGACGCGGTAAAGAAATTTCAAGCGGAGGGCGTTATTGAAAATCAAGTTCTACCTCAGAGCACAAAAATTATTAGTCAGCTAGACAGACTTATCCAAAAAATGAAAACAAACGCGGACTCATTACACGCGGCTATGTTAGCGAGTTCTCGAATTTTGATGTGGAGTGTATTGGGGATTGCAATATTGATCGTGATGGTGGTTTTGTTCGCAGCGTTTTATATGTCAAATCACATCATTGTTCCTACAATGAAATTAAGAAACATTGTTGCTCAAATGGCAGAAGGCGAGATCCCTGATATGAATTTTAAGAAAAGAAGAAACGCCGTTGGTCAAATGATAGAAGCTGTTGGTATTTTGGCGACAAGTTTAAAGAAAACCGCATATTTTGCTCATGCAATTGGTGAGGGTAATTTAAGTATCGAGTATCAACCACTAAGCGATAATGACGAATTAGGTAATGCTTTGATTCAAATGCGGGACAGTCTTCGACATGCGGATGAAGAGAATCGTCAGCGTACATGGGTTTCTTCCCGAACAGAGAAGATTAACGAGGCTTTGCGTGAAAACACGGATGATATAGACAAGCTTTCGGAATCGATTATTAGTACAATGGTTAGATATTTAAACGCTTATCATGGTGGGTTATATTTACTCGATAATTCTGTAATTGATAAGGATTGCAAAATTGTTCTACATGGAAGTTATGGAATGCACAACAAGGTTAAAGCACAGCAGAGCGTAGAGTATGGTGAAGGATTAGTAGGACAGGCAATTAAGGATGGAGAGGTAATTTATTTGCAAGATGTTCCTAGTTCTTATACTATTATCGGAAGCGGTCTTGGCAGCATGCCTGCATCGCATGTTTTGATTATTCCTTTGAAGCATCAAGAGAAGATTTATGGTGCCGTTGAATTGGCCGGGTTTAATTCATTTCAATCATTCGAAATTGGATTTATTAAAAGTATTGGAGAAACTATTGGGTCAACGATTGCTTCGGTAATTTCGAATACTCTAACTAAAAAATTATTGGACGAGACTCAAAAGCAGGCTGAATTGTTAAGGTCGCAAGAGGAAGAGCTTTTAAGAACGAACGATGAGCTATCAAGTCAGTCGCAGCGCTTACTTGCCTCAGAGGAAGGTTTGAGACAAGGAAATATTGAGATGAGAAAGAAAGCCAGGGAGCTTGGAGAAAAAAATGTAGTTTTAGAACAGGCTCGAGAAGCGATTGGGATTAAAGTAAAAGAGCTTGAATTAAACAACAGGTACAAGTCAGAGTTTCTTGCGAACATGTCTCATGAATTAAGAACACCATTAAACAGTGTTTTAATACTAGCAAAGTTATTATCAGACAATAAGGATAGAAATTTAACGGATAAGCAAGCAGAGTATGCAAGGGTTATTCATAAGTCCGGAAATGACTTATTGTTATTGATTAATGATATACTTGATTTATCGAAGATAGAAGCTGGACGGATTGAATTAATTCCCGAACACGCAAGTATCGACCAAATTAAATCGGATGTGATTTCATTGTTTAGCGAAGTTGCGAATGATAAAGAAATTGATTTTGTAATTGAAAAGAATAGCGATTTACCGAACACTATTTTTACAGATAGAGTAAGACTTGAGCAGATTCTTAAAAATTTATTAGCAAATGCTTTTAAGTTTACATCAGCGAAGGGAAAAATTGTTTTGAAGATAAAACGACCGGATCGTTCCACGCTTTTTTCGAACCATACATTAAGCAGAGAGAAGAATATTATAGAGTTTTCGGTAACAGACACGGGAATAGGTATTCCTAAAGATAAGCAAGCTTTAATTTTTGAAGCGTTTGCTCAAGCGGATGGAAGTACAAGTAGAAAGTATGGCGGTACAGGATTAGGCTTATCGATCAGCAAAATGTTAGTATCTATGTTGGGGGGAGAAATGCAGTTAATAAGTGAACAAGGAGTTGGAAGTACATTCTTTGTTTATTTACCGGAAATGTTGAAGTTGAATACCGAAATTGTTTCACATGAAACAGAAGTTTCCGTTGTAGATTTTAAAAAAGCAGTTCGTCCTATGGATGATAGAGATTCAATTCGTGAAACCGATAAATTATTGTTGATAATTGAGAATGATGTTAAGTACGCAACCGTGTTGTTGGATTTAGCTCATGAAAGAAAATTCAAAGCGATTTTAGCAGTTGAAGAGAATGAGATTCTGGTTTACGCAGAAAAATATAAGCCGTCTGCAATTATTATAGATGAAATGATGGCGGGAGGAGCATCCCATACAATTGTAGAAAAAATCAGATCAATAAGCTCTTTTGCAACAATACCAATGCATATACTTTCAGAATTTGATAGGATGCCAAGTTTTGAAGAAAACGTGACTACTGCTTATTTGCGAAAACCGCTTGATAAGCGAGATTTGGATGACGCTTTTACTTCATTAGATAAGAATTTAAGTAATGCAATTCGAAATGTATTAGTCGTGGAAGATATGAGTTTACATCAGGAGATAGTGAAGAACCTTTTGGGAACACGGTACACCGACACAAAAGTTCATTTGGCTAAAAGTGTTAATGAGGCGAAAGAATTATTAAGCAGCGTTGTTTTTGATTGCATCATTTTAGATTTGGATCTTGGTAATGGTTCTGAAGAAGGATGTGAATTTTTGAAATGGATAAAAGTTTCTCCCTCTACCAGATTAATTCCCGTTATAGTGTTTACGGGTACAGATGTTAATACAATGACCGGGGAAACGTTGACTAGTTTATCAGATGCTATTGTGATGAAGGATGGTGATGCTATGGATAAGCTGATGAAAGAAACCGATGCTTTTTTAATAACAATTGAAAAGAAATCTGCGGAGGAAGTTCCTGCTACACCACAATATATGAAGGAGATTTTCGCAGGCAAGAAGGTTTTGTTAGTTGATGATGATATGAGGAACATTTATGCTTTAACCAGTATTCTTGAAAACCAAAAGATGATTATTATTCCGGCAACGAATGGTAAAGACGCATTAAACAAATTGGAGAAATATGGGGATGTTGATATTATTTTAATGGATATCATGATGCCTGAGATGGATGGATTTGAAGCGATGCAAAAGATTAGAATGATAAAAAGGTATCAGACCACTCCTATTCTTTCTTTAACAGCAAAAGCAATGGTCGGAGATAAAGAAAAGTGCATACAGTGTGGCGCTTCTGATTTTATTTCAAAACCCGTAAACACAGAAGAGCTTTTTTCTATGATGCGCGTTTGGTTGTACAGGGACTAGTAGTTTGGTTATAGAGAGAATGTTTTGAGGAATTAGGATCCGGTTTTAAGTATCAAAACACTGCGGAAACTGTAAGAAGTTGAATGGAATTTAGTTTCGCCAAAGTGGTATAATTTATCAGAAAGAAGAGTTATTGGAAAGAGTTTTTTTTTCACCCGATTTAAACAGATATAAATGAAAATTAGTAAAGAGTTTTATTGTAAGGTTGAACCTAGAACAGGAGAATTCTTAAGCGTAAAAGAAGTATTATTGATACATACACACATATACTCATGTTAACACCCACAATTGCATTGAACGAAGCCAAAGATGGTCTCACCATGCAAGACAAAATAAAGATTTTATTGGTAGATGATCGTCCGGAGAATTTAATTTCAATGGAGAGCATGTTGGAGAATAGTTCTCGTATTATAATAAAAGCGAATTCAGGAAACGAAGCTCTTAAGTTTGCTTTGGAGAACGAAATAGCTTTGATATTACTTGATGTCCAAATGCCGGATATGGATGGTTTTGAAGTTGCACGTTTGCTGAAAGAAAATTCGCGAACAAAAGACATTTCAATAATTTTCGTAACGGCCCTTAGCAAGGATGAAAAGTTTACGATTCAAGGTTATGAAGAGGGTGCTGTAGATTATTTGCACAAGCCACTAGATTACAACATTGTTTTGGCGAAGGTTAATGTTTTTCAAAGGCTGTACATTCAGCAGAGGGAATTGAAGGCGATTAACGATAAATTACAACAAACTAACAAACAGCTTGACGAATTCGTTTATGTGGTCTCACATGACTTAAAAGCACCTTTGAGAGGCCTTTCCAGCTTGGCCACTTTCCTTGAAGAGGAACTAGGACCAAACCCCAAGCAAGAGGCTATAGATATTGTGAATATGATGAAAAGTCGTACAGCTCGGTTGCAGGGTTTGATTGACGGAATTCTTCATTACAGTCGGATGGGGAACGTGTCCGGAGAAAAGGAAACGTTTTCAACTAAAGAATTGGTTAACAGTATAATAGACTTATTATGTCCCCCATCTAATTTTCGATTTGAGATTTCAGATAATTTACCAATTGTAACAGCGGAGCAAATCAAGTTGCACGAAGTGTTTCAAAACTTGATTTCCAATAGTATTAAATATAATACGAAAGAGAATGCAGTAATTCGGATTGAACATCAGGAATATCCTACGTACAATGAATTTTCTGTAATAGATAACGGTATAGGAATCAAGGAAGAACATCTTGAAAAGATTTTTGGTATCTTCCAAACATTGGTTGCAAAGGATAAGGTGGAGAGCACGGGAATCGGCTTAACAATTGTAAAAAAGATTGTTGAGCAACAAGGAGGTTCTGTTATTGTGACATCTAAGTTTGGAGAGGGATCCTGTTTTAAATTTCGTTGGATGAAAGCCTAAAAAGTCTAAACTATTGATAATTAGTTATGTAATTAATAAATACTACTTAACAAACACGTAAATGACGCTGGAAAACTTCTCGGCGTCATTTTTTGCTTTTAGATTTGATGCAAGACCGGTTAAAAATGCAGATGTCAGCTTATTTGTTTTGTGAATATTTTTTTCAGTAAGCATGGATACATAGAAACCATCAAATTTCATAGGATATGCCTTTACAAAGGCTAACTTATGTTTACGAAATAGCGCCTTAATGGTTATGGGCGTAAAATGGTAGAGATGACGTGGAACATCGTAAGCCGCCCAATTATTTCCATAGTTTATAGCATCGTGTGAAATGCAATTTGGCACTGCGATTATAGCTTTCCCGCCTGGTTTTAAGAGATTGTAGATTTCTGTTACCCTTTCGTTTAGTGTATGCACGTGTTCTAAGACATGCCACATTGTTATTACATCGAAATATTCAGGCTGGAGCGTTACTATCCCCTCTTCAGGTAAAACATTTAGGTTATAGTTAGAAATTCCTTGGGATCTGGCTTTTTCACTTGGTTCAATGCCGAGGACCATCCAGTTGTCCTTTGTTGCTGTATTTAAAAATTCTCCTGTACCACAACCAATATCAAGTAAACGACCTTTGGTTGAGTGTTTATTAATTAATTCGACTTTTTGTTTAAGTGAATAGTTTCTAACCCACTGATATACTTTGTTTATTATCCCTTTTTTTGAATTACTATGACTGATATAGTCCGGACTTTCGTAATACCTCCCTATTTCGTCTTTATCGGGACGCGGATTTGTATATTTGAAGCCACAGGTTGTGCAGGCAACAATTGAAAATTTTTCATGAGAAACTGTGTAGTCTTCGCAATCAAATTCTTTTTTTGATGTATTTCCGCCACATATTGGGCAATTTGTTAATATTTGCATGTCAATATTTGCGAGTTATGATTTGCGAGTTAATATTTGCAGGATAAATTGTTCCACGTGAAACATTTTAGGGCACAGGGTTTTGAAATTGGTTTATTCTGCTCTATTTAGTGAGAAAAACCATTAGAACAGAAATATCTGAAGGGGAAATCCCACTTATTCTAGAGGCCTGCCCAAGCGTGCCGGGTTTTATAGCAGTAAGTTTTATTCTTGCTTCCATTGAAAGAGAAGAAAGAGCATGATAATTAAAATCGTTTTTCAGGAAAATATCTTCCATTTTACTAAATTTATTGACTATTTCATTCTCTTTCCCAATATACCCTTCGTATTTCATGGAAATTTCTGCTTGTTCAATTGCTTCTGAGCGAAAGCTTTCCGGAATTGTATTGATATAATCGCTTAATGGCTTTACTGCAGATGCAATTAGTTCCATGTTGAGTTGTGGCCTTAGTAGCACACCCGAAAGTTTCACTTTCTGACGAAGCTCGTCTGTTCCTGCTTCGGCCATCATTTCGTTGACCTCCTCGGGAGCAACAGAATAGTTTTTTATGAAATCAACGAGTTCGTTGCAATACATCACTTTATTTTCAACCCGTGCTAAACGTTCATCAGAAGCAAGCCCTAAAGCATTACTCATTGGTGTTAAACGAACATCTGCATTGTCTTGCCTTAATAATGTGCGAAATTCGGCTCTTGAAGTAAACATACGATATGGTTCGTCTGTTCCTTTAGTAACAAGGTCGTCAATAAGAACACCTATATAAGCCTCTGAGCGCTTCAAAATGAAGGGTTCTTTATCATTAATGTTTAGGTGTGCATTTATTCCGGCCATTAAGCCTTGACAAGCTGCTTCCTCGTATCCGGTAGTACCATTAATTTGACCCGCAAAAAAGAGGTTTTTTACTAATTTGGTTTCAAGTGTAAGTCCTAGTTGTTGCGGAGGGAAGTAATCGTATTCGATTGCATAACCTGGACGAAACATTTTTGCCTTTTCAAATCCGGGGATCATTTTTAAGGCGCGATCCTGAACATCTTCAGGGAGAGAAGTTGAGAAACCGTTCAAATAGATTTCCACTGTATTCCAGCCTTCCGGTTCAACAAAAAGCTGATGCCTTTCTTTATCTGCGAATCGATTTATTTTATCTTCAATCGAAGGACAATAACGGGGCCCAACACCTTGGATACGACCGGTAAACATTGGTGATTTTTCAAATCCTTCTTTAAGGATATTATGAACAGCATCGTTTGTGTAGGTGATCCAGCAGCAGCGTTGATTTTCAGGTATTGGCGTTTCTAAAAAAGAAAATCGTCCCGGTATAACATCGCCATGTTGCTCTTCCATTTTAGAATAGTCGAGCGAACGGCCATCAATTCGAGGCGGAGTTCCGGTTTTCATTCTACCACTTTGAAAACCAATAGATACCAGTTGTTCTGTGATACCTGTAGCTGCATTTTCACCAGTCCTTCCGCCGCCAAAGTTTTTTTCGCCGATATGAATTATTCCATTGAGAAAAGTTCCGTTTGTTAATATCACGGCTTTGGCACCAAATTCAAGTCCCATTCCGGTTATAACGCCAACTACTTGATTATCAGTAATAATCAAGGATTTAACCATGTCTTGCCAAAAGTCAACATTGGGTGTTTGCTCAAGCATATTGCGCCACTCGGAAGCAAAGACCATTCGATCATTTTGCGTACGTGGACTCCACATCGCTTGACCTTTTGAGCGATTCAACATACGAAACTGAATCATAGACTTATCGGAAACAATACCGCTGTAGCCTCCCATGGCATCTATCTCTCTAACAATCTGACCTTTAGCAATTCCGCCCATTGCCGGATTACACGACATTTGAGCAATTGTTTGCATGTTCATGGTTACCAAAAGAACTTTGGAACCCATGTTCGCAGCAGCAGCAGCAGCCTCGCAACCGGCATGACCGGCACCAACAACAATAACATCGTAAATCGCTTGCATAGCTGCAAAGCTAAAGAAATTTTATTGGTGGTTCGAGGTTCGTTTTTACGAAGCAAAAGATATAATCATATTGTGAATTTATAATACCCCCTCTTTTCAATCACCACTTACCATTCACTACTTACCGTAAAAGAATATTAAATGTAAAACAATCGTTCCTGTGAAAATCTTTTTATTTTTGCTGGCCCAATATTTTTTTGTTTGAGTAAACATTATGATCATAAAGTAACAGGAGCCATGCTTCTTGTTACGCTTGGAATTATCTACGGGGACATTGGTACATCGCCACTCTACGTAATGAAAGCCATTGTAGGTAAACAACCAATCAATTCTGAAGTTGTCTTAGGTGGAATATCATGTATTTTTTGGACGCTTACCATTCAAACGACCTTCAAGTATGTCATGCTTACTTTAAGAGCAGATAACAAAGGAGAAGGAGGAATCTTTTCACTCTATGCATTAATACGCCGAACGAAATTAAAGTGGTTGATATGGCCGGCAATTATTGGAGGGTCAGCTTTGTTAGCCGATGGAATAATTACTCCGCCAATTTCTGTTTCCTCCGCCATTGAGGGATTGCGAATTTTCAATCCTGAAATCCCTACCGTACCAATAGTAATTGCAATTCTTACAGCATTATTTTTCATTCAGCAATTCGGAACAAAATTTGTCGGGCAATTTTTCGGTCCAATCATGTTGGTTTGGTTTTCCACAATAGCTGTATTGGGTGTTTCCAATATGCTTGTGAATCCATCTGTTTTAAAAGCGCTGAATCCGTATTACGCAATCCATCTGATCACACAATATCCCGGAGGGTTTTGGTTATTGGGAGCCGTTTTTCTGTGTACAACAGGAGCAGAAGCATTATATAGCGACTTGGGGCATTGCGGTAGAAGAAACATTCGGATTACCTGGGTGTTTGTAAAAATTTCTTTGGTTTTGAATTATCTTGGGCAAGCAGCATGGTTACTTGAACATGAAGGATCATTACTAAAGGATAAAAATCCGTTTTTCGAAATGATGCCGGCATGGTTTCTTATTCCGGGAATCGTCATTGCAACAGTAGCGGCAATTGTTGCCAGTCAGGCGTTGATCAGCGGTTCGTTTACTTTGATCAACGAAGCCATCCGGTTAAATTTCTGGCCGAAGGTAAGAGTGGTATATCCGACAGATATGCGTGGACAGCTTTATGTTCCTTCGGTAAATTGGGTTTTGCTCTTAGGTTGTATTGGCATTACATTGTTCTTCAAAGAATCGAGCGGGATGGAGGCAGCCTATGGTTTAGCGATTATCATTACGATGTTAAGTACAACAACGCTTCTTGCTTATTATCTTTATCTACGTCGCGTTTCATTCATCTTTATCATCTTCGTTCTTGTTCTGTTCTTAACAGTTGAATTAACTTTTCTTATTGCCAATCTCGATAAATTCCCACATGGTGGTTGGTTAACAATATTAATTGCAAGTGCTTTGGTTTTCCAAATGTGGGGATGGTATGCAGCAAGAAAAATCCGCAATCGATTTGTGGAGTTTGTAAAGGCAAAAGACTATCTCAATTTGCTAAGAGATTTAAGTCACGATTTTTCTATTCCGAAATATGCAACCCATCTTGTTTATCTGACGAGTGCAAATATGTCTGACGAAATTGAAGCCAAAGTTATGTATTCTATTTTGCAGAAACAGCCGAAACGAGCCGACATGTACTGGTTTGTTCACGTGGATGTAATGGATGAGCCATACACCATGGATTATAAAGTGATAGAATTAATTAAAGGGAATATTATCCGAATAGATTTCCGTTTAGGCTTCCGTGTCGAGCCAAGAATTAATCTGATGTTTAGAAAAGTAGTAGAAGACATGGTTAAAAATTTCGAAGTGGACATTACTTCACGTTATGAATCATTGGGAAGAAAAAATCTGATTGGAGATTTTCGTTTTGTTGTGATGGAAAAATTCCTGAGTTATGAAAACGAATTTCCATTCTACGAAAAGATCATTCTCGACTTTTACTTCTTCTTTAAAAAAGTTTCTCTTTCAGAGGAACGCGCTTTCGGTTTAGATACAAGTAGTGTGACTATTGAAAAGGTACCATTAATTGTAAATCCGATTGGAGAAATTAATCTTAAACGAATCAAGCAACCTTAAAAATTCACTTTTCAGTTACCCATTTTTTTTAACAAAATAACATGTCTACAATCACTAAAAGTCCGCAAGACTCACTTACGATAAACACAGAGTTCGTGTTACCGAATGATACTAATACGCTTGGCAATTTGATGGGTGGGCGACTTTTGCATTGGATGGATATTGCAGCAGCGATTTCAGCTCACCGCCATTGTGGAAGAATTGTAGTAACAGCAAGTGTAAATAATGTAAGTTTTAATCAGCCGATAAAGTTGGGAGAGATTGTAACTCTTCATGCAAAAGTTTCACGTGCCTTTACTTCATCAATGGAAGTATTTATTGATGTTTGGGTAGAGAACAATGCTTCAGGTCAGAAAAAAAAGTGCAATGAAGCGATTTATACTTTTGTAGCAGTAGACCAGCTTGGCAATCCGATTAATGTACCGGTATTGGTTCCCGAAACCGATGAAGAGAAGCAACGTTATGAAAGTGCATTGCGTCGTCGACAGCTTTCGTTAATACTTGCGGGTAAAATGAAACCCGAAGATGCGACGGAGTTGAAGAAGCTGTTTTTGTGATTTTTCGGAATGCGGATTTCAGAATTGGAGGTTGGGGAGGACTTAATTTAAAGGTGACGCTATATATTAAATAATGTAAGGCAGGACTAAAGTAAAATTGTGATAAACAATCAGTCGTACAAAGAGACCTACAAGTTCCTTAAAGGATGACGGATAGATGGTTTGAGAGGGGATGGGGGAACGTAAACCACTACAAGAAGCTTGCAGCATTTTCATCTTTCAATTAAAGTGTAGTCATTAATAATATAGTTTCAACGAAAACATTTTGCAAATGCAGACAGCAATTTTCTGAAAGAATCTTGTAGGTTTTTTCTACTCAACCCTCCCTAAAAAGTAACGCAATTGTCATTCCGGAAGAACCTTGTAGGTTTCTAAGTACGACAGCTAATAGATTTCAAATTTTTCTACTGTCAACTAATAGTCGAGAGAATTTCTACCCTGCCCAGAAGCCATCTTTAAATGAATGCGCCCTATTTTTTCACAGTTATCATATAAAAAAAACAACGGCCTGACACTGCCAGGCCGTTGTGAGACGTTTTTATTTTGTACTTAGATTAAATTATCTTGAAATAAAAACTCTTGATGAACTAGTTTTTTCACCATTTAGAATAGTAAGGAAATAAGCTCCTTTAGATATTGTTGAAACATCCATTGTATTAATTCCGCTTTGTAATGTTTGTGTTAATACTACTCGGCCGGTTACATCAACTAAAGAAGAGCTTCCGTTTTCAGAAGATTTGTTAATCAGAAAAGAAAGTTGAGTAGAAGCCGGGTTAGGATAAGCTGCAATAGCAAGACCTTTTTCAGCATCGTTGATACCAGAAGCAATGTAGACGAAATCAGGGGAAACGCTGAAGCAACCGGAAGCAAAATAAACTACAACAGCATACGTACCGTCAGCAGTTGGAGTGTAAGTAGGTGCATTTGATCCCGGAATATAACTTCCATTAAAATACCATTCATAAGAATTACCAATAATCGTTTCTAATACAAGTCCGTTTAATGTAATTGTTGCAGGAGTTCCTACTCCAACCGTAACTAGAACGGATGCGCTGGTAGCAGAACAACCATTCGCATCAGTAACCAGAACAGTATAAGGAGTTGTTACACTTGCAGTACAAGCGGGGTTTGCTAATGTTGCATCATTTAATCCTGTTGAAGGACTCCACAAGTATGAATAACCAGAAGTTCCACCGGAAGCAGTTGGTGTTCCTCCCAGATTAACAGCTCCTCCTCCGCAAATTGATTGAGCAGGACCGGAAGAAGCAACTAAAGCAGTAGGTTCGTTAACGGTGATAGACGCCGTAGCAATACAGCCCGTGTTATCAGTAGTTGTTACAATATAGATTCCTGCAGTTAGATTAGAAGCGGCTGCCGCAGAGCCTCCTGAAGGGGACCATGAATAGTTGAATGGGTTGGCGCCACCGGATGGCGTTGCTAAAGCAGAACCATTATTACCTCCATTACAAGTAACACTTGTAGCGCTAGTGATTATTGAGTAAGTGCTTCCGCTAACCGACAATGTTGCAGCAGGACTGGCACCACAAGCATTATTTGCTGTAACTGTAACATTTCCTGAAGCGATGCTAGAAGTTACATTGATTGAATTTGTTGTTGAAGTACCTGACCATCCTGAAGGAAGCGTCCATGTGTAAGTAGTTGCGCCGGCAACAGCGGCAACAGAGTAAGTTGTAGTTCCTCCGCTACACAGAGCAGTAGCACCTGCAATTGCTCCCGGTTGAACCGGAGTGATACAGCTTATTTCAGTAAGCAATTGAGAACCGGAATAGCAATAATCTCCGCCTTCGTTACCGTTTCCATTACAAGCGGCACCACAGAAATAAAATGTAACATTTCCTGTACCTGCTGCAGGAGCGGTCCAACTGAAGTTAAAAACTTTCGAAGCTGAAGTTGCACCTCCGTCTAGAGTATGTACAATATTTCTTCGTGACACACCACCTGCAGTTGCACTTTTAATTTGTGTTGACGCGGCATCAGTGATGTTAAGCGTACCTGCATTTTGATTTGCAGATGTTAAAGCCTCAATACCCACTCCAAAAAGTGTACTTGCTGAACGAGAAATTGTAACGCTCATAGCATAGGTTTGTCCTGGAGTATATTGAAAACCGGACATTGTTGGAGCCTGAATCGTTGCCGATCCGCCACCGCTGTTCAAAGCAAAGTCGCCATGGCAATCTGTGCAGAAAACCTCACTTGGCGATCCTGTTTTTGCTGCTTTTCCGTTGTCGCTCATTTGCTCGCTCGTGAAAACGGCGAATAAAATTATCGGAAGCGTTGATAGTAGTAGTTTCTTAATCATGTTATTATTTGTTTGTGTATTGAATTTTAAATTGTTTAAGGGCTTAAATTTGTATGACTGATTTCCTAAATCCCTTTGTTTTCGGCACTTTTGGAGCATTTGTGCAAAAAAAGAAATAAATCCTGTATCTAAAATGATAATCTTTAAATAGTAGCAATCTATTTCCTAAACTCATTTTCAATACAAAATCCGAAACGAAAACTTGGGAGGCAAAGGTTCGAGAGAAATTTCCTAAACAGGAATGATGATGGTCACAAAAGGGTAATTTCTGCGTTATATCAGTCGAGATTCGACCTTTTCGCTATATTTGTACAAACGACAGTTCTATGAAAAAAATATTTCCGCTGCTTATTCTTCTCCTGATCTCCGGGATTTCGTACTCTCAACAAGCAAAGTACCAAAAAGTGAAAATTTGGTTTGACGGCAAAAATACTTCACAGTTAGCTAAGCTGGGTGTGGATCTTTTAGAAGGAGAATACAAAAAAGGGGTTTGGTTTATTTCCGATTTCAGCGGAAAAGAGGTGGAGTCAATACAGCAAGCAGGCTTTCGGGTCGAGGTGTTAATTCCTGACGTACAGAAATTTTATCGCGAGCGGGCACAACAGTTAAACTCTTCTCCGGAACGAATTAATTCGGTTGCTTGTGGTGCAACAACCTTAAGTTATGCAACGCCATCGCATTTTTACCTTGGAGGAATGGGAGGTTATTTTACCTACACTCAAATGTTGAACATTTTAGATTCAATGGCATTGCTGTATCCTTCATTAGTAACAATTAAGCAACAGATAGATCCAACAACATCTATAGAAGGCCGACCCATCTATTATGTAAAAATTTCTGACAATGCAACAATCGATGAGCAGGAGCCGGAAGTACTGTATACTGCTGTTCATCATGCACGGGAACCGGAATCGTTGTCGCAATTAATTTATTACATGTGGTATTTATTGGAGAATTATTCAACAGATACTACTGTGCAGTCATTGGTAAATAATACCGAAATGTTTTTTGTTCCTTGTTTGAATCCTGATGGGTATATTTATAATCATACAACAGATCCCAATGGTGGTGGAATGTGGCGCAAGAACAGACGGGACAATTTAGACGGGCAATTTGGTGTTGATTTGAACAGGAACTATGATTATTTCTGGGGCTTTGATGACGTTGGATCGGCACCTAATACCGATGGTGAAACATACCGCGGCACTGCACCATTTTCTGAACCTGAAACACAAGCACTGAAAAACTTTGTGGAGGGACACAATTTTAAGGATGCGCTTAATTATCATACCTACGGGAATCATTTAGTGCAACCATGGGGATATATCGCTAATATATATCCGGTTGATTCAGCGCAATATTATCTCTACGGCAATTCAGTTGCAGCAGAAAATCATTATCATGTAGGTACACCCAATCAAACAGTAAACTATATTGTAAATGGTAGTTCAGACGACTGGATGTATGGAGAGCAATCATCAAAACCGAAAATTTTTGCATGGACACCTGAAGTTGGTTCGGGCTCTGATGGTTTTTGGCCGGCGCCGAATAGAATCATTCCGCTTGCAAATGAAAACATTTATGCCAATGAAATGCTAGCGAAAATAGCAATGAAATATGCGAAAGTAACTCACCATGAAAATTTAAACATTGGTCAGTTAAGCAATGAGTTTGTGTATGACTTTTCAGTATTAGGCTTCGACACAAGTGGAAGTTTTACGGTACAGATTGCTCCGATATCATCAAACATACTTAGCGTTGGTACAGCAAATGTTTATTCAGGATTAACATCACTTCAAGTGATTAACGATTCAATTTCTTTTAGTCTGAGTCCAGCGATTGAGAATGGCGACTTAGTTGTTTATGTAGTTGAATGCGACAATGGATATTTTATTGAGCGAGATACAATAACACAAACGGTCGGTATTCCACAACCTATGATTGTAGATGACTGTTCGAATATCGGCTTATGGAGTTCCTTTACAGCTTGGTATACAACAACAGAAGCTTATGTTTCTGCATCAACATCAATTACAGATTCTCCGTTTAATAATTATCAGAGTAACGACTTTAATGAATTGTATTTGGCAAACAACATAGATTTGACCGGTGTTATTAATGCAACATTATCTTTTGATGCAAAATGGGAAACAGAAAAGGGATTTGATTATGTTCAGTTAGCGGCTTCATCTGACAATGGAAGCACGTGGACGAATTTATGCGGAAGATATACGCAACCATCTACAGAGGTTGGTATTTTTGGAGAGCCGTCGTACGAAGGAAATCAACCAACGTGGGTAAGAGAGACGATAAGCTTAAACGATTACATTGGGCAAAATATTAAATTACGTTTCAGACTAGTGAGTGACGGTTTTGTTGAATATGATGGATTTTATTTTGACGACATCACGATAGAAACCTTGAGTTCAAGTGTAGGGCTTTCATCTACACAAGCAAGCATCTTTATTTCACAAGCCTATCCGAATCCTGCAACAGAAAAGGCAACGGTAAATTATGGTCTTGCAAATAAAGGAGATCGTTTTGTTGTTTACAATACGTTTGGCCAGTTAGTCTTTGAAAAAGAAATAATTACTGCAAGCGGCACAATTGAAATTCCAACATCGCAAATGAGTAGCGGAATGTACACGTATTGCATACAGCAGGCTACGGGAAGCAGAAGTAAAGCGTTGCGGATATTAGTGAGATAAAGAATTTCGGATTTCGGAATGCGGATTTCGGATTGGGCGGGTTACTAAGCAGTAATTGTTTCCAATGAAGCAGTCACTTTAATGGGTCACAATTAAAAGTTGGAGAGAGATTTAATTTACGAGAGCGGTCAAATATTTTTTATTCGGTTTATTCGGTATTAAAGGTGAATCCAAATTGGTTTCAGCGAACTGCCGTTTTTAGAAAACGACGAGTTCCTTACAGGATGACACAGTGATCGCATTATTGGGAGGAGGAGTAACGTAAGGCGACGAGATGCCTACTGCATTAGCTATGAACGTAAAATCGCCTTTTCCCTTTGATGCAAGTGAATAAATGTGTAGTAAATTCCTTAGGAATCTCGTAGCCTTACCTTTCTGTCCCCCTTTAATCCAAAATTAAATTACTAAGCAGAGATTGTTTCCAATAAAAGTAGCTCCTCTAATCCGAAATCCGGAATCCGCAATTCTTAATAAGCAATCTCCTCATCACTCAACTCATTCATACATTTAAAGTGACCTTTCGGGCATTTATCAAAACCGATTTTAGAGCAAGGGCGGCAGGAGAGGTTTTTCACTTCGAGCATTTTATTGTTTTCGGAAAATGATTTTGGGAAATATGGGTACATTCCGAATTCAGGAATAGTATTTCCCCAGACAGAAATTATTTTTTTTCTGAAAGCAGCAGCGATGTGCATTAAACCGGTGTCGTGAGTGATGACGTGATGTGAATGTTTTACGATGGCAGCAGATTGATTGAGTGAAAAATTTCCGCAGCCATCATAAACCGGGACATTGAAATAAGATAGTAATTCTTTGCTCCTTTCGGAATCTTCTTTTCCTCCAAGAAGCACAACCGGCAATTTAAACTTTCCCGAAATGGAAATCATTTTACTTAGCGGCAATTGTTTGGTGGCGTGTTTAGCACCGATTACCCAGGCAATATAATTTTGTTGAAAAGCGGAGGGAAGTTGACCAATAATTTTTTCGTCTTCGGAAGTGATAAAATAATCTAATCCTTCACCGTCATTTTTTACACCGAAGGAAGATACAGTATCAAGGTAACGATCGACAATATGTTTATCCGGAAGCGATTTCGTTTTAAAATTAACAGTGAGCCATTTTTCAAGATTCAGTTTATTGAAGGAATGTGATGGAGCATTTATAGAGCGTTTTACTTTCCATGAACGGAAGTTATGGTGCAAATCGATAATGGCATCGTACTTTTCAATCTTTAAGAATTCAAGAACCTCAGATGCATTTTTTTCAAAAAGAAACGTTTTGTCGAGATAGGGATTATTTTTTGTTACGGAGCTAAAACTTTTTTTGGTGAGAAAATGAACCTCTGCATTCGGGACTTGGTTTTTCAGGCAGCGGATCACCGGTGATGTAAGAACGATATCACCGATAGAAGAGAAACGAAGCAAGAGAAATTTCATCTGAAAGCAGGCTAATTAATTGTTACTTTTGAGCGCCACCGGCGCACAACTAATTCTGCAAAGATAACCTTACAGCGACAATAAAAAAGATGATAATTACAGATACACATACACACCTTTATGCTGAAGAATTCGATGCTGACAGAGATTATTTGATAGAGCAGGCCGGAATTCTAGGGGTACAACGATTTTTCCTTCCTAATATTGACAGCTCTTCGATTGAGCCAATGTTGGAACTGGAAAAGCGCTATCCCGGGAAAGTCTTTGCAATGATGGGATTACATCCATGTCATGTGAAAGAGAATTGGAAAGCAGAATTAGCAATAGTTGAGAAATGGCTCAACGAAAGAAGCTTTGTTGCTGTTGGAGAGATTGGTATCGATCTGTATTGGGACAAAACATTTTTGGAAATACAAAAAGAAGCGTTTCAAATTCAAGTGAGAATGGCAAATGAACGAAAGTTGCCGATTATAATTCACACCCGCGATTCGTTTGATGTGACTTATGAGTTATTGAAAGAAACAAAGAAAGAAGAACCACAAGGAATTTTCCATTGCTTTTCCGGAACAGCAGAGCAAGCTCAAAAAGCAGTTGACCTGGGATTTATGTTAGGCATTGGCGGCGTAGTGACATTTAAAAACAGCGGCGTTGATAAAGCGATTGAAAAAATTCCATTAGAGCATATCGTATTAGAGACAGACTCACCTTATCTTGCGCCTGTTCCATACAGAGGGAAAAGAAACGATCCTGCATATATTTTGAAAGTTGCAGAGAAGCTTTCGGAGATTTATGGATGCTCTTTACAGGAAGTTGCCAATGTTACGACAGCGAATTCGAAGAGGGTGTTTGGGATTTGATTTTAATTCAAAAGGTAAAATTCAAAAGTCAAAAAAACAAGCCATCAGTTAATTCACTAAGAGAGGTTTCATTTTGAACCTTTAAGGCTCTAATTTTGAAATTTAAATAAAGAAAATGAAAAAGAAAGTATTGATCATTTACACCGGCGGAACGATAGGGATGATTCGTGATCATAAGACGCGAGCGTTGACACCTTTTAATTTCCGTACGATTACCGATCAGATTCCTGAATTGAAGCATCTGAATTGTCATATTGCTTTTTACGCATCACATAAAGCCATAGATTCCTCGGATGTGCAACCGAATTTTTGGGAAGAGTTGGCAACGATTATTGAAAAGAAATATCATCAGTACGATGGTTTTGTGATACTGCACGGAACAGATACTATGGCATATACAGCTTCCGCATTGAGTTATATGCTGGAGAATTTGTCGAAACCTGTAATTCTAACCGGCTCGCAATTACCGTTAGGAGTGATTCGAACTGATGCAAAAAGAAATTTGATCACAGCGATAGAAATTGCGGCATCGAAAAAAGTTGTTCCGGAAGTGTGTGTTTATTTTAACAGTCAGTTATTCAGAGGAAACAGAACGGAGAAATTTACATCGAGCAAGTTTGATGCTTTTCATTCCTTGAATTTTCCTGTGCTTGCAGAAGCCGGAGTAGAAATGGTTTTTGATGAACGTGTAATTCTTCCAAAGCCAAAGAAGAAATTGAAAGTGAATCGCGGGTTTAACGATCATGTGTTGGTACTAAAATTATTCCCCGGACTTTCTCCTATAGTAATAGATGCATTGGCAGAAATAAAAAATTTGCGCGGAATAGTTTTGGAAACATTTGGCAGCGGCAATGCTCCATCAACAAAAAAGTTCTTAGCAAGCATCGAACGTTTAATTAAAAGCGGAATTGTTGTTTTGAATATTTCACAATGCAGTGGCGGTACGGTGAATCAGAGCAAGTATGAAACCGGTATCGGTTTGAAAAATATCGGTGTGATATCCGGTGGTGATATGACGACAGAGGCAGCGATTACGAAGATGATGTTTTTGTTGAATAGATATACAAAGCAGAAAGATGTTAAGAAATATTTGATGATGAATTTAGCAGGGGAAAAAAATCCTTTGCACGGCCCTTAAGGGCCGCGCAAAGGATTTTTATTATATGCAGTATAATTAAATAGTGAAGTTGTTTCAATTTGTTTTTCAGATTCAATTATAAAATATGTTTGCAGCAGAATGATTCATTATGATCATTCATAAATAATCGCAAACAAATTTTAACTAGAGTCGTATGCCATATGTAAGAATTTGGGTTCACGCCGTGTTCTCAACAAAAAATAGAAATCCCTTTTTAAAACAAAATATCCGGAAGAAAGTTTGGGATCATATCCGGTTGAATTGCAAAGAAAAAAATATTTACCTGCAGAATATAAATGGATCAACAGATCATGCACATTGTTTGTTTCAACTAGGAAGAACACAGACATTGTCAGAGGTTATGAATCTTATTAAAGGGGAATCATCGCAATGGATCAACAAAAATAAGTTAACGGAAGAACATTTTAGCTGGCAGACAGAATATTGGGCTGCGTCAATAAGTGATTCGGATATTAAGAGAGTGGAAGCTTATATCAATAATCAGGAAAAGCATCATGCAGATAAAGACTTTGAAGTAGAGTTGCGGGAATTGATAAGGGAGTTTGGATTTGAAAAATGCATATAAAATATTTTCATTTATTTTTTGCACGGCCCTTAAGGGCCGTGCAAAAAATAAATGAAAATATTTTATTTAAACAACAACGCTTTGATATTTTTCAAGCACCTCATCCAGAATAGCATTCACATCATTCTCCGTAGGAGCAGTCACCATACGCATGCGATATTCTTTGAAGTGATCCATGCCTTTGAAATAGTTGGCATAGTGTCTACGCATTTCGAAGATGCCGAGATGCGGGCCTTTCCATTCGATGGATTTAGTGAGATGTGTACGACATACTTCGACACGTTGTGAGATTGTTGGCTGCGCAAGCATTTCGCCCGTCTGCATAAAATGTTTGATCTCGTTAAATATCCAAGGGTAACCGATGCTTGCGCGACCGATCATTACACCATCGACACCGTAGCGATTTTTCATATCGAGAGCTTTTTGTGGAGAGTCGACATCGCCATTTCCAAAAATCGGGATGTGCATACGCGGATTATTTTTCACTGCGCCGATGAGATCCCAGTCTGCCGGACCTTTATACATTTGTTTCCGTGTGCGACCGTGAATAGAAAGCGCTTTGATACCGATGTCTTGCAGACGTTCCGCAACATCAACAATGTTGAGAGTTTTTTCATCCCAACCCAAACGTGTTTTTACGGTGACGGGAAGGTTTACAGCTTTCACAATTTCCTCCGTCATCTTCACCATTTTGGGAATATCTTGAAGGAGAGCAGCACCGGCACCTCGGCAGGCTACAGCTTTTACCGGACAGCCGTAATTGATATCGATGAGATTTGGTTTTGCAGCTTCAGCGATAATTGCAGCTTCGCGCATCGAGCCGATTTCGCCACCGAAAAGTTGGATACCGATTGGACGTTCATATTCGAAGATGTCGAGCTTGACACGGCTTTTTGCTGCATCGCGGATAAGACCTTCGCTGGAAATAAATTCCGTGTACATTAAATCGGCGCCATACAATTTGCAGACAAACCGGAACGGCGGATCAGACACGTCCTCCATGGGGGCGAGGAGCAAAGGGAAGTTGCCTAATTCTATGTCGGCTATCTTGGTCATTTTTTTTGTTCAAAGTTCAAGGTTCAAAGTTCGAAGTTGGGCTTCGAAAACAACCAATTGATATTTTATTTGTTTCTTATTATTTCAAAAATTAAATTTTATATAACCACTTTTAATTTATACAATCATTATTTGAACTTTGAACTTTGAACTTTGTCCCGATGGGATGAACTTTGAACCCAGTCCTTCAAAGGAAAGCGCTACCTTTGCGGCGACAAAAATAGGTCAAAGCAATGATAAAGGCAATCTGGTCGAAAAATACTCCATATTCTCAGTTTTTGATCTCCGTTGGGGTCATTTTGTTGTCGGCAGTGGCGTTTACGCTGATAAGTATGGTAGTAGGGACGTCATTTTACGGCTTGAGGATGTCAGAATTACAAACAGTATTGAATGATCCGAATTCCGAGCAGTCGTTACCGATATTCCGGATGATCCAGACCTTTTCCGCAATCGGGACATTTTTGGTGCCGCCATTTGTGATAGCGTATTTGTTCAGCATGCAGCCGATGGAGTATTTGTCGTTGGATAGACGTTCGCATGCAACCACCTATTTATTGATAGCAGTAGCTATGATTACGATCACGCCACTAATTAATTTTTTAGGAGAAGTAAATTCACACATGCACTTACCGGGCTTTTTAAAAAGCGTAGAAGACTGGATGAAAGATTCCGAGGAGCGTGCAGCGGTATTAACGAAATTATTTTTGAAGATGGACACACCGATTGATTTAATTTTCAATTTAGTGATGATAGGATTGCTACCGGCCATAGGAGAAGAGTTAGTTTTTCGTGGCGTAGTACAAAAAATATTTTCTTCGTGGTCTAAGAATGCACACGTAGGTGTGTGGGTAGCCGCTTTTTTATTCAGCGCCATGCACATGCAGTTTTACGGTTTCATTCCTCGTTTTTTATTAGGAGGAATATTGGGTTACCTTTTGGTATGGAGCGGAAATCTATGGTTACCAATTACAGCACACTTCATCAACAATGCCGGTGCTGTGATCTTTACCTATTTGTTTCAGCATGGCATCATCAGTATGGATCCGGATAAGATTGGAGCGGAGAGTGATTTTGGGAGTGTGGTGGTAAGCCTCTTACTTGGAGTGGGTCTTTTGTGGATGATTTATAAGCGGGAAGCCGGAAAGCCGGTGGTGGAGAATTATAGTATTAGCGAGGATTTTAAATAATTTCGGATTTCGGAATGCGGATTTCGGATTGGGCTGTTCACTAGAGGGTGATTGCTTCCACTGAAAGAGGTAGAAGAATTTCGGATTGGGGTGCTTGCTAAAAGGCGATTGCTACCAATAAAGGAATATTACGAATTTCGAATTTCGGAATGGGCGGGTTACTAATAGGTAATTGCTTCCAATAAACGCAGGCCCTTGATCCGAAATCCAATTAAAATCCCTTTATTTGCATCCCGAAAATAGTGAGAAGTAATTGGCAAGTAGTAAGTAGTTTTACTCACCACTTACCACTCACCAACAAAGGAGAGATGTCCGAGTGGCTGAAGGAGCACGCTTGGAAAGCGTGTGTATCTGAAAAGGTACCGTGGGTTCGAATCCCACTCTCTCCGCAAATTTTTCGAGGATCGTGATTCGTCATTCATGAATCATATCGATTTAATATGTTTTAAAATTTCTATAGTACTATAAATTCCCGCTGCACTCAGTAGGATACTTTTGAGAGACATTGTCGTTATGATGGGGTTGAATGATGCTTGAATATGAAAGTGTTTAAACTGCGTGGAAAATTCCGTTTAACATTTCGTCCGTCGTATATATAAAGCAGGCACTATATATATTTTGCCTGGTCACTGAGGACCTGGCAAAATTGTTTGAGTAGGTCAGAAAAACAGAATTCCGTACTATTGCCGCCAAATCAAGAATAATGACAATTGAAGAACAATTAAAAGACCGAAGCAATAATACCTGCGAATTATGTGGTTCGGCGAATTCACTTTCTGTTTATACGGTTCCGCCTGATCGTGGTCCGGGTGCTGAGAGTAGTTTATATGTCTGCGAAAAATGTATGAATCAGTTGGAGAAGAAGGAAGATATCGATTCGGCGCATTGGTCATGTTTACGTGATAGTATGTGGAGTGAAATTCCGGCAGTGCAAGTTGTGGCTTGGCGGATGTTGAACAGATTGAAAAATGAATCGTGGGCATCCGATGCAATTGATATGCTTTATCTCGACGATGAAAAACTGGAGTGGGCTAAATCTTCCGGTGATCATCATGAGACTGAAGTTGCCGATGTACATTGTGATTGCAACGGAGCTGTTCTCAAGACAGGAGATTCCGTTACACTCATTAAATCACTTGATGTAAAAGGATCGCAGATCAATGCCAAGATCGGTACGTTAGTGAAGAACATCAAAATTGTTGTCGACAACACTGCGCAGATCGAAGGAAAGATCGAAGGGCAGCAGATCGTTATACTTACGAAGTTTGTGAGGAAATCGGCTTGAGGATTCAGTATTTTTATTTGAAGTCAATAGACGCTTCGGTTTGAAATTATTTCGACGTCTTCAAAGCAAAAAAATCGTTGGCATTTAGGTAGAGCAGAATAACACTAGAATGCAAAATGGTTTAAGTAACTGCGAATGTCCAGGAAACATTTTACAACCCCTTTGTTCGGCCCTTTGCTCGACCCTTAAAGGCCGAGCAAAGATTTTGTACATTTGCTTCCCGGCCAATAGTGCAGAACACCGCATCCTCCAACAAAATGAGAAAACACCTCCTTTTTGTGCTTTGCTTTGTCTTTCCATTATTTGGGTATTCTCAGCTAGTAATTACTAATAACGGATCAGCAATTGCATTAGCACAAGCTATTGTTGGGAATGGAATCACTGTCAGCAATGCGACGATTGACGGCGGTGTTAATTCGACAGCAACATTTACTTATTCAGGCGGTAGTCTCGGAATACCGAATGGTGTTTTGCTGACGAGCGGACTTGCTTCTGTTGTTGCCAATCCAGGAACATATTTCAGCAGTATTCAGAATGGAAATAATTTAAGTGATCCCGATGTAGTGGCTATTAGTTCTCAGGCACGTTATGATGTATGTTTGTTGGAGTTTGATTTTATTCCCGTTTGTGATACATTACACATTACTTATGTTTTCGGTTCAGAAGAATATCCGCAATACATCAATCAATACAATGATGTTTTTGCAATGTTTCTCACCGGACCTGATCCTGCGGGAGGGAGTTATATTTCGCACAACATAGCGACCTTAGCGAATGGAATAACACCCGTTTCTATTTTTACGGTGAATGGTGGCTGGCCAATTGGTAATGGTGCTTCTAACCCGGCTTATTATGTAGACAACTACACAAATCCAAATGCTGACATTGCTTATGATGGTTATACTATTCCAATAACTTCTGTCGTTGCTGTTACACCTTGTGTAATGTATCACATGAAAATTGCAGTAGTAGATGCCGGAAATGGAAGATATGATTCCGGTGTTTTTATACAGGGAAATACTTTCACATGCAATGTTGCACCGAGTTCGACAATCGTAGCAACGAATGCATGTATTAATGACGGGACGGCTGCTGTTGTAGTAAGTGGTTATGCAGGCACACCAAATTTTTCATGGTTACCGGGCGGACAAACTACATCTTCAATTACAAATTTAATTCCCGGAAATTATTCCTGTTTGATTACCTATCCAGGTGTATGCACGACAGACAGCTTAACAATCACTATCGATGATGCGCAACCAACAGCTGTTGCCATGACAGGAACAACGATTTGCATTGGACAAACAGTTGCGTTAACAGCAAACGCTTCAGGCGGCGTATCCGGTTATAATTATTCATGGACGACAGGTGGAACGCTAGTTAGTGCAAATGTGAATCCAACTGTAAACACTATTTACACAGTAGTTGCAATCGATGCTAATGGATGCAGTTCTCCTCCTGATACTGTTTTAATCAATGTGAATCCACCGTTGACGATACAGACTACAAATGCAGTGACACTTTGCTCGCCTTCATCTTTACCGCTTTCAGTAATTGCCTCTGGTGGCAATGGCACATTTAGTTACATGTGGTCGCCGGTAATCGGCCTGAGTGATCCGACAATTTCCAATCCCGTTGCCACTCCGGCAGCAACAACTTCATACACAGTTACTGTTACAGATAATTGCGGAACACCGGCAACGACATCAGCTGTTACTGTAACCGTCGAACAACAACCGGCTCCATTGATATCTGCAAATGTATTATCAGGATGTGAACCGCTTTGTGTAGCATTTATTGATACATCCTTGTCAAATTGTTCGACAGCCACATGGATGTTTGGTGATGGCACCAATGCAACATCATGCGGGATTACAGTACATTGTTTTAATACACCGGGAACATTTACAATTACCAATACAGTGACAAGCACAGGAGGTTGTATCGGTTCGGGTACGCAGAGTAGTTACATCACTGTTTTTCCAAAACCCAAATCGTTATTTTCTTACTGGCCTAATCCGGTATTGATTATTGATCCTGCGGTTAGCTTTACAAATAATTCAACCGATGCAATTTCCTGGCAGTGGTCTTTTAGCAATGACGTTAACGACACATCAACACTGAAAAATCCGAAGTATGTTTATCAGGATACGGGATGTTTTCCACTTCGGCTGATTGCAAAAAGTCAGTTTGGTTGCACAGATACATTGAATTCAGAAATATGTGTGGAGATGGAATTTGAATTCTACACACCAAATACTTTTACGCCAAACGGTGATGGAATAAATGAAATCTTTTTCCCGCAAGGCACAGGCATAAGTGAAAGCGATTACGAGTTTTTAATTTTTGATCGCTGGGGAAGAGAAATTTTCAAGACCACAAAATGGGGTGAAGGCTGGAACGGAAAAGTGAAAGACGGATCAAAGATAGCGCAGCAGGACACTTATGTTTGGTTGGTAAAGGTGTATGATGTACAAAAGAATTTTCATCAGGTTGTGGGGAGGGTGAGTTTGGTGAGGTGATAATGAAATTCGTTGCATTTATAATTTTGAGATAATATATATTACTAAAAATCAACGGTTTGCGTAGGTTTAGGAATATGAACCGGGTTTTCTCAAAAATTTTTGCAAACACATACATTTACTTAACACTATAATAGTAAACACATATGTTAACATTTTGTTTGTATTGTAAATATATATGTTTACGTTTGTTGTAAATTGTAAAATTCAAATGCCATGCGGAATCAAAAAAAGTTACTAATAGAGCAACTTGATAAAAAATTAAAACCTTTCCAGGGAACAGAGAAAGTTATTATTCCGGACAAGGGTTGGATATACAATATTAGAGCTGCATTGAATATGAGTCTTGATCAACTAGGCAAAAAATTAAATATGACAAGACAAGGAATAAAAAAAATTGAAGAGAGAGAATTATCGGAATCAATATCATTAAAATCTTTAAAAGAAATTGCAAAAGCATTGGATATGCAATTCGTATATGGTTTTGTTCCAAAGCACAATTCTTTAGAAAATCTGGTAAATTTTAAAGCAGAAGAGCTAGCTCGGAAAATAGTATTAAGAACAAATCAAAATATGAAATTGGAAAATCAAGGAAATAGTGAGGAACAAATTAAGCGTGCAATTTTAGACCTTGCCAATGAAATAAAAAGAGAAATGAACAAATCATTATGGGATTAGATTTGGAATATGAGGAAGGTCAAACGCCTCTAAGTGAAGAAGAAAAAGAAGGTCTTTTAATTAGTTCAATTACTACGCATGGTGATTTGGATGAGCATGAACAATTGAATATAGAGGAGGCAATTAAGTGGCTACTTAATAAAAAAATAAAAAAGGACAAAATATTAACCGAAAGTTTCATTAAAATGGTACACAAAAAAATGTTTAATAATGTTTGGTCATGGGCAGGTGAGTTTAGAAAATCAGAAAAAAATATTGGAGTTAGATGGATAAATATCGGAGTTGATTTAAAAACATTACTCGATGACACTAATTATTGGATTGAAAATAAAACATACGCCCCTGATGAAATAGCAATAAGATTTAAGCATAGATTGGTAAACATACATTGCTTTCCAAATGGAAATGGAAGACATTCTAGAATAATGGCAGATATTATAATCGAATCCGTTTTTGGCGAAAAAATATTTTCTTGGAATCAGTCAAACATGGTCAAAGCAGATGATACAAGAAAAGAATATATAAGGTCAATAAGAGAGGGAGACAAAGGTGACATTAAACCATTAATCAAATTTGCCAGAAATTAAGATCGCAGCTTTAACACATCGATTGCTTTTACACCAAACAGCAATGGAATAAACGAAATTTTTCTTCTGCAAGTTACAGGCATAAGTGAAAGCGATTACGAGTTTTTATCTGTCTTTTTAAAAACGAAAACGTTTACCCAAAGCGGAATGAGACATTAATAAGAGAGAGTTTTGCGAGTTTGTACTATTCCGGTTGACATTCCACCCGGCGGGAAGTTGATCAGATGGAGAGTTTGTAAGACAATTTATATGATTTATGATTGAAATGGCAAAATTGCTGGATTTTTCGTTATACTTGTGAAAGCAAAGGGATATATACGGGTTTAGTTTTTAGAAGGGAGTGGTAAGTGAAGTGATATTAGAAACAAACAGTGGTTAATTGCCAAGTACAATTCAGGGAATTGTTGTTCTACACGAAGGATGATCGGGAAGAAGCCGGTAAAAGTATTGATGGAATAAATGTGATGGGGTGTGATTATGTCGGAATAGAGAGAGTAAATGTAGGGTATAGGAGATATGTAAAGCAAATCGAAATACTAGGTAGCGCTATAAACTAACAATTTCACTTTATTTATGAAAGATTCAGAATTTATATTAAAACTCTTGGACATCAACCAACCCATGGCTGAAAATCCAACACGCTTTTCTACATTAGCGTTGCTTTTAACAAGTGGACGGAAACTTTTTGGTTGCAATTTGGAAACCGGAAAATATGAATTGAATGAGGTAAACGATGAAAACTTTATTGATAAAACATATCATTCATTTCAATTTACCGCATTAATAAATTACTTGATTTTATTAGAGCAAATTGGAAGCATTTTTATTAAAAAAAACGGCAGTAAAATAAAAGAAACTAATGGAATATTTTGCGCACTAACATATTTTTCAAGTTTAACGGATACTGACAAAATAGAAGCTATTCAAGCTTTACGTAATTCTCTAGTTCATAAATTCGGATTAGCTACTGAAAAAAAACCTCATAAGATGCCTCCGAGGAAATTCATACTAAGTATTGCACGAAATAGTGAAATTGTAGAGCAACCTAAATCTGACTGGGACGGAACGTTTTCTGACAAATCTGACGAGACCTCAACAACAATATTTATTGTAGATCTCATAATACTAATTGAAACTGTTTACCAAAATGTAATTCAGGAAAATAAAAACGGTAATGTAGAAATGATCTTGAAGGATGGAATGAGCGAATTAGAAAGCAGATATACTTTCATATATTAAGATAATCAAAGCCTTTCATGCTATTCGCGTAACTTCTGCCATAGAAGCTCGGTAAACGCATGAAATATAGATTATAAAAGAAATTGCGAATTTAACATATAAATTAAGATATGATTAAAATCAACTTTCAATTTGCCAATAATGAAAAGCCAACAATAGCGGCAACGATTCAACAAAATATTCGTCAGCGAATACAGGATGAAAAATTGCATGAAACTACAGATGCAACTGTTAACTTGGAGTATACTGGAAACGGAACAATACTTATGGAAATGCCGATAAGTATTCCTATCAATTCAAATACGCGAATTATTGAAATATCATTTGAGGAAATAAAGGCATTAATATCAAACTGACTCATTATGGAGAATATTGACCAAAACAATACCGCAATAATTCCTGTTGGTTCAACGGACTTAGTTAGGGTTGGTAATACGCTTTCAATTACAAATAAAATATTAATTGGAGACATTGAGAAGGATTTTAACCTAGCCTTTTATTTATTGAATAACAGAGATCTACTATTAAATACTGACGACTATTGCTTTAAGTTGGAAAATGATTCCCAATACAGGAAGTCAAACAAATTTAAATACATTTCTTCCAACGTCGATAATTATTCTAAGGCAATTACATTATTTAATTCAATACTTCAAACTAAACCCTATCATTGCCTTTCTTATGAAATGAGGGCAGTCGCTAAAATTAAATTAAAGAATTATTTAGGAGCAATCGAGGATTATTCTAAGGCAATTGAAATTAATTCAAAATACGCTTTTGCTTTTAATGGTAGAGGAAACGCTAAGTTGCAATTAAAGGATTACTTAGGGGCAATCGAGGATTATGACAAGGCAATTGAAATTGATTCAAAATACGCTTTTGCTTTTAATGGTAGAGGAAACGCTAAGTTGCAATTAAAGGATTACTTAGGGGCAATCGAGGATTATGACAAGGCAATTGAAATTGATTCAAATATTGCAACGGTGTTTAATAATCGAGGGAAGAGCAAGTATAATTTAAAAGATTACGCAGGGGCAATCGAGGATTATGACAAGGCAATTGAAATTTATCCAAATTTTGCCAATGCATTTTATTGTCGAGGCGTCGCCAAGGTTTACGTAAAGAATTACACTGGAGCAATAGATGATTTTTCTAAGGTAATTGAAATTAGTCCTAAAAACGCCTTTGCATTTAATGCTCGAGGCATGACCAATGAACAACTAAAAAATTATGTTGGAGCAATTGAGGATTATTCCAAGGCAATTGCAATTGATCCAAATTACATCACTGCGCGTAATTTTCGAGAAAATGCATTAAAGAAATTGGCGGATTTGACTGGCCATGAATAAGTGATAAAACAACATTCAACAATATTTGAATATGCAAACCGAAGCTGTTTTTGAAAATATAGCAGAACGAATACAACAAGAAATCAGTAAGGCACAAAAGTCAATATTTATTGCATTGGCGTGGTTTACTAATAAAAACCTTTACAATGAATTGTTGAAAAAAGCAAGAAATGGTTGCACTGTTTCTCTCATTATTTCCAACGACAATATTAATCTTAATTCATTAATTGATTTTGAACAGTTGATTGCCGCCAAATCAAAAGTTTATAAAATAGGGAACGGCGAAACGGAATTAATGCACAATAAATTTTGTGTTATCGATTATAGCACAGTCATTACAGGTTCTTATAACTGGAGTTACAAAGCAGAAAGTAATTTTGAGAATGTAATCATTACAAATAATGATACAACACTAGCGGAACAATTTATTTCAGAATTTAATAATATTCGAAAACAATATTATCCAGATGATAAAAAAGAAGAAGTAATTTTTCCGTTAAACAAAATCATTAAACGTTTGGAAATTCTCAAAAATTACATTCTGCTTGAAGACGTTGATGAATTAGGCAAGGAAACAGCAAAACTTAAGGAATACGAATTTAACTCTGACTTACTTGAAATAATTTATGATGTAAGGGAAGAAGAATTCGCGTCAGCAATAAATAAAATTCAAAAATTTATTTCTAAAAATCAACAACTTTCAATTTGGACTGACCCCGAAATAGCGGCACTTAAACTTGAGATTAAAAATCTTGAGAATCAACTCAATGCATATGGAAATGAAAAGATAGAGCTGGAGAAACTACTTTTGGAGTTTCATCATCGACATACAATCGAACTTGGAGAAGTTATTCTTGATATTCTGAAATTAAGAAAACGCAAATTCAAAGCTGATAAAATAAAATTTGAAGAAGCGGAAAATGATGAAAGACAATATCGTGAGCAAGTCAATAAAGAAAAAGATATAAAAATATTTGAATTAACAGATGATCAAAAAAAAGAGTTAAAAATAAAATTTCGGAAAGCAACTGTCTTGTGCCACCCGGACAAATTTACAAACGAGTCAATTGAAATTCAAAAGTTAGCAGAAGAAATATTCAAAGAATTAAACGAGGCGAATTCAAAAAATGATTTGTCTAGGGTTATCGAAATTTTAGCTAATCTTGAAAAGGGTATTCTCTCAACTAACAAAGGAGACATATTAGCAGACAAAGAAAAATTAAGAGCAACAATAAATAGATTGCGAATAAAGGTTGAAGTATTAGAAACCGAAATTATAGACATTAAGCAAAATGACACTTTCAAAATAATTATTGAAATTCAGGACTGGGATCAATATTTTAAAAACACAAAGGAGAAACTGAAAAGGGAACTTGAAGAATTACGACTTGAAATTAAAATTTAAAGTTGCACTAAAAATAATTAAAACTGATAACAGGAACAAATTGTCGGAAGATATAAAACAAAATTCAATAATACCCATTTGCTCATCTGACCTTGTTAGAGTAGGAAATTCCATTGCCTTAACTAATAAAATACTCAAAGAACATGATGAAAGGTTTATTGAGAAAACTTTTGAAACGATAGGTAATCAAAAGTGGTGTATAAAAAATCTTTATGTTAGTAGGTACAGGAATGGCGATATAATACCACAAGTACAAGACGAGGTTCAGTGGGCATCATTAACAACTGGCGCTTGGTGTTATTACCAAAATGATCCGGATAATGGCTTTAACTATGGTAAGTTGTATAATTGGTTTGCAGTTGATGATGTTCGTGGACTTGCGCCTTTAGGTTTTCATATTCCAACAGATTTGGAATGGAAAATGTTCTATGATTATTTAGGCACCTTTGGAGGTGAATCATGGCGCTGGTTGATCCTTGATTTTTTAGGAAAGTACGGAAAAATTGCATTTCTTCCCGGAGGCTGCAGGGACAATAATGGGATGTTCTTCGAGCGGCTTAGCTTTGGTTACTGGTGGAGTTCTAAAGAAGTAAATATCTCGTTTGCTTGGAACCTAAGGCTCTCTTGTATAATTAACTCTGAAAACATGAACAGCAAAAATAAGCGTCATGGTTTTTCGGTTCGTTGCATCAAAGATTGAAAATTTCCTGTTTGATAATTACTAACTTCCATGTTTAAACAAGATGAGTTATGAATTCTATGGGACATGCTTTATGAAAGAGAATTTTACATGCGATTCTGTGAGAACTTGGTAGAGAAACTCGTTTTTATAATCCGATTAAAAATGCGAACAGAAAGATAAATTTTGATGAAACTCATATATTCAACATATACAGAACTTTTACTTAAATACAGTAATCGATCAGGGATTCCATATTTCGAATTACTTCTAACTAAGGAATGGGAGGGAAAAAGAAATCAAATCTTAAATAGAGATAACCAAACATGTTGCTATTGTGGGAAAAAATCTACAGAATACATTGAAGGCTTAGGTAATATTTGGATTTACATACAAGAGAGAATTGAAAGGGGGTATAGTTCCGATGGTGATGGGGTTGAGGAATTTGAATATGTTAATGAAGTTACTTACCACGAAGTTTCAGACAAACCCTATTATTTACATGTCCATCACAAGTATTATATTTTAAGTTGTTTACCATGGGAATATTCTGATGATGCGCTTATGTCATTGTGTAGCTGGTGTCATTGGAAATTTCATGCTGAGAATACCGTACCGGTTTTTGAAAATCAACAGAAAATTATTAATCTTAACTACCACCCTTGCCATAGATGTAATGGTGCCGGGTGGTTTCCACAATATAACCATGTTCAAAGCGGAATTTGTTTCCGTTGTAGTGGCGAAAAATATGAGGAGTTAATTAAAGAAACATGAATTATATTCGAAAAAACCACCATCTAGAAAGCAAGGAAAATAATTTGAATCAAATTCTTTTTTAAATATTGAGCTGCGAAAAGAAAAATAATAGCATTATGAATTTAGACAAACTCTTCGAATTATATGAACAAGAAGAAGAACGACGTTATCAAGAAGAACTTTCAGGACCAGAGCCGATGAGCGCATTGAAAAGGGAGAATATATATAAGTTAGCATACGACAATTTCAAATTCGTGCTCGGAAAACATGTTTTTGGTAAAACAACTTTAACAGGAGAAAACCTTGATGCAATGCAAAAGTATGATATCTCAGTAGAAGAAGCATCAATAATTTATATGTACACTAGTCATGGAATTTTTGACGATGTGAATAGTCAACTTAGATGCCGGCCGGAATATTTAGATGAAGATATTAAAGAGTATTGCAGATTATTGGATGATGCATTAGAAAAAATGCCATCGCATAATAAATGTACAGTTTACAGAGACATTTCATGCTCAGAAGAGGAGTCGGCTTCAATTATAAATAATTATCGATTAAGCATAGAGAAGGAAATAATAGAAAGTGCGTTTGTTTCAACACATATTGAAAATGAAAGATGGTCAGAAGCATCGGGGGTGCATATAATCATTAAAACTAAAGAAAAAAGCAATGGAAAGGGTTTAATGGAGTTGAGTTTTAATGCAACTGAGGGAGAGGTGTTATTTAAAAAGGGAACGCCTTTTAAAGTAGATGGTGTCGATGTGGAAAACAATATGGTATATTTAACTGAAATATAAGTAGCCTAATCAAAATTTAGTGAGAATTGTTCCTTAGATTAGAATTCAAATGCGGCGGCTTTTTTGCCTCCGAATCGTGAGCGGTCACCTGTTTCAATTTCCAAAGCTTAATAAGCATTAGAAAACTTCATTTCAATCCGCCCCCATCAACCATTATTCCATAATCCCCCAAAAAAACTAACTGCTTGAAATTTACCGTTATTAAATATGAACACCCCATGTTTTGAGCGGAGGGGTGGTACGTTGAAAACTATTTCAGGGTTTTTTGATATCGATTTGTGTTTGCTCGTGTATCTTCGTTTTAGAGATTGAGAAAAATTATTCATCAATTAAAACCGGTAATAAAATGGGAGAATTACTCAAAGCATATTGTGAAAAATGCGGATTTACTAAAAAGACTTGTTTGGGTTCAGGGGAAGCTGACTTTGACTACAACTGTAATTTCCCTGCGATAGATTTAGAATACAATAAGTTTACGGTAGGAAATATTTTAAAGGAAGAAGAATCAAAAGGGAGATATAAATTTTATAATGATCCAACGATGTTCCTGGAAAAACCTGAAGGTAGGGTGCATAAGTGTAGAGATTATTCTTTGCAACGGGAAAATAATTATTGTCCGATATGCGAAAGATTTACAATGAAATTTGAAAGTGACGGGAATTATGACTAGACAGTGTCGATTTAATTGCCGGGAGGAAAGGGATTAGAGGGATTTAAAGGTTTAAGGTGTTTAATTATTTAAATGGTTTAACGAGTTTAAAAAAGGTAATCGAAGAAGTTTAATTTTTATAAGCCGGAAAAGGGTCTATAAAATTATTGGATCATGAGTGACTTTTAGAAGTGTAATTATAACAATAAATAGAATGGAAAAGGAAAAAAAATATAGGTATTTAATTATTGCAGAAATTAGGAACAAGGGGTATCTCCTTAAATTTATGTCTGATTTAAAAGAAGCAGACAAATATGCCAAAGAAATATTTGAATTGTCCAATGAGTATTCAATTTATGAGCAGTATAAAATTGAAACTAAACTAACTTATTTCGCCTCCTACCATGTAAATGGTACTGAAGTTTATATTGGAAACGGTTGTTGCGGGCAATCCAATGGAGTTTACACGGTTGGTACAATGAAAGTAGACATAAATAATTTTCGGTTAAATTCATTTATCAGAGAGCGGGAAAATCACTCAACAGTTTTTCCCCGTGAAGATCAATGGGATCAGGTTGACAAATTTTTAAAATTATTCCCATCGCCGAATTGGATTGCTAATTGAAAGATATTTAAATAAAACAAAAATATATTAACATGAACTTAAATTCTTTACATAAGCGCTTTCTTTTTTCAATTCTTTTTTCATTAATTTTCTCAAATATTTCCTTTGCTCAATTGAGCAATAAAAGTATTTGTACAGACAGAGACAAATTTTGTTTTCAATTATCATTCGAACAGATAGATTTACCGGAGTTATTCGATAAACTTTACGTCATCAACAAGAATTTAATTTATCTCACGGGACTTAACGTTGCTTCAAATAAAACTTTATTTTCGGTTAGCAAATATGTTAATCAAAAAGATATAAGTTTTGATAGCGCTTTTTCAATGACCGTCAATTATGTGCCCAAAGTAGGAAGCTTTAATAATAGCGACTATCATCTATTGGATTTTGGAAAATATAAAGTTAATGGAAAAGAATTACGGTATAAAATTTCGAATCCATTAGAAAATGAAATATCCATCATGTACTATTTTATGAAAGGCAATTCATCTAAAGAGATGTACGAAATAAAAGCAACTTGTAATAGAGAAACGCAAAAGCAATGCAAACAGTTTATGGAAAATGTTGCGCTCTCGGTTGTACTGCATTGAAGCACCTTTACAGTTTGCATCTCATTGTATTCTAAAAATGTCAGCGTTAAAAAGAAACAAGGGAAATTGAATAAAAACTTTGCACGGCCCTTAAGGGCCGTGCAAAGTTTTTTATTCTACAACAAGCTTCTTAACTTCACTTGTTTTCCCATTGGTCACTCTCACATTATAAATTCCTTTTGCAAGAGAAGTAAGATCAATCGCTTTACGGTCACCCGACCAGTCGAAATGTTTTTCTAATTCGCCGATCATATTATAAATAGAAAGTGTATAATGTTGATTTGATTTCCCGTTGGTGTTGATGGTGACAAATCCTGCTGTTGGATTTGGGTAGATGGCAAATCCAATATAATCGATTTCTTTCACGCTTAATGTAACGGCTGAATCATAGTAGATGATAAGATTACTGTTTACATCGAGGACAGGATTAAATCCATCACTGCAATCGGTGCAAGTTGTACCGGTTACGCAGCCCGGATTGTTTGGGTGACATTGATCAACGTATCCTGTAAAAAATTCGTAGCCAAGACTGATATTTTGATTTGCAACAAAAGATGTCATGTCGTAATCAAAATAAGGAGCAATAGAACCGGGGCACCATCCAGAGCGGGCATAAGTCCATGTGCCACTTTGTGGTGAGCAACCGTCAGGGTTAGGATTACATGCTTGCCAATTGTGTTGTGAAAATGTATTGACCCCATTTACAAAAATTGCATGAGTTGCATCATAAAATTCTGCGGCATTGCCGGTGTTTAAAGATCCCCATCCATGACCGGTGCTCACCAATTTTAATTTGGAAGCAATTGCATGGTCAGGAAAAGTATAATTAAAATCAGGCACAGGCTGAAGATTAGCATAGTCGCCAAAAGGATAAACATCTTTCCAAACTCTTTGCACGCTACTGTATTTATATTGAGGAGCGCCTTCTTTGAAATCAAATTTCAATTGGAAGACAAAGCCGTTATCCAACGTAGTGCAATTCGCTCTGAACGTCACCTTGCCCTGTAAGAGTGCCCTGTAATCAGCGACATTTATTTGATGAGAACATGCTACACCGAAAGGCGTAATATATCGGATAATCTCGAACCATTGTCCATCGTGTCCTTTTGCATCGATACTTGCAACTCTGTCATAAGGACCGCAACCACCGGAAGGACAAGTAACAACCAAGGTAGCAATGATGGTATCAAAAGCACCTACATACGAAGGAAGTATTCCCTCGCGTGTTGTCGAACTTGTATCTGTGTTCAACCAAATTCCACTGAAGGCAGAAAGATTGTTAATGTCGCTGACTGTTTGAACAACATTGATGTTCACGTTTACAACATTTGTTGCACCGAAATTGCTTACGGAAGTAATTTGAATGGTGTAAGGTCCGTAAGAAGGAGGAGTCCACAAAGCTGTGTAGTGACCGTTTCCATAAGTATCCATTGTTAAATTCTGTCCGCTGATTGAAATAGCAACACTTTGTACACTGAACAATCCGGCATAATCAATATCTACTAAAGCAGCAATTTGCATAGTAGAAAGAGTCGGCATATATACATTAGCGCCATCAACAGGAT
>CAYHCU010000003.1:0-42123 GCA_964355035.1 uncultured Flavobacteriales bacterium
ATCACTGGTTCATCCGGACGAAAATTCGTTGTTAACATAAAGAATGTAACAAGAAGGAAGGCCAGATCGACCATCGGTGTCATGTCCAGTGTTGGACTCTTTTGGGGTACTTTTATTTTGGGCATCGGATAAGTAAAAAAATGAGACGTTTACCTAGCGCTTTCCACAAAGGAAAACGAATTAGTTTTTATTACGTGCCGCAAACGACTGAACGATGCTATAACCCGCCTCATCAATTCCATAAGTAATGTTGTCGATGCGGCTTGTGAAGAGGTTGTAAAAAATGATGGCAACCGCTGAAGTACCTACTCCAAGTGCTGTATTATTTAAAGCCTCCGAAATCCCTGTAGAAAGAGCTACAGCATCCGGCGCACCGGCTGTTGCCAAGGCTGCAAAGGCCTTAATCATACCCATTACAGTTCCAAGAAGTCCCAATAAGGTAGAAATCGATGCTAGGGTAGAGATAATGACAAGGTTTTTTGAAAGCATTGGAAGCCCCAGTGTTGTTGCTTCTTCTAATTCTTTTTGAATGGCAAGTATTTTGCGCTCTTTATCTAATTCTTTTTCAGATTCCATTTGACGATAAACATCGATTCCTGCTGCAACTACATTTGCAATTGAACCACGCTGCTTCGCGCATTCTGCTTTTGCTGCATCTAAATCACCTTTCGCCATTGCTGTGCGAACTTTTTGAATAAAAACTTCTATACGACCGGTTCCTCTTGATTTACCTATGGTAATGAAACGCTCTATTGAAAAAGTGATCACGGTAATAAAGCAACCAATTAACACAGGAACAAGAAATCCGCCTTTATACATTGTTGCCAATATGTGTCCGGGAAGAGGGTTTTTTTCGATATCACCGCTTTCGAAACGTGCCGGGTCGCCCATGACAAATTTCCAAATCAAAATACCGATTAAGAGTGCAATTGGAAGTACAAGAATTGAAAATAAGGCTTGAATGCCATTTCCACCTTTTGATGATGAGTTGCTCATGATTGTACTGTTAGTTATTAGTTATAGGAATGATTATAGACTCTTTAAAATATGTATTTCCACAAAAATTATTTAAGCGATAATTTTCCGGACGACAATAATAGGAAATTCTGCTTAATTCCAAAAACCTATACGGGCTATTTAACCGTAGGCTGACAATTAAATATTGTACTTGGTACTTTTGAATTACGCCAAACGAATTATTGCCGCTTTTTATTCTTTAATTGAAGCCTCTCGCAGAATGACTTTTAGTTTTTTCCTTTGGCCCGACTCGGCATTAAACCTCCAATAAAATCAATAAAACCCTCCACTTTTTAATTTTAATATATTAAACCTTAATTGTTTATAAAAACCAAGACCCTTTTATAGCAATCCGGTGATAAAACCGGGAACAACTCCAAGGAGCAAGGCCAGGATTCCGGCAATTACCAAAACAACCTTATATCCGACTGTAAAGTTCAACTCGCCATTATCTCCGTCTCTAAACATTGCAATAATTAAACGGAAATAAAAATAAACACCAATCAATGAGCCTAGAATTGCAATTAAGACTAGGGCTGTAAGATTGCTTTGCATAGCCGCTACAAAAATGTAGTATTTAGCAAAAAAACCGGCTGTTGGCGGAATTCCTGCAAGAGAAAGCATAGAAATAACCGTCATTACTGCCAAAAACGGACTTTTCTTTCCTAGCCCATAAAACGACTCTATTGAGTCATTTCCGGATGCACTACTTACTATTAGTAGAATTGTAAATGAAGCAATTGATGCAACAGAATAAGCGATCGCATAAAACAAAAGCGCAGAAGGGGCTGTAGCATTCATTGATACAATTGCTAAAAGCATATATCCTGCGTGTGCAATACTAGAATAAGCGAGCATGCGTTTCACATTCGTTTGGTAAACGGCGGTTATATTTCCAACCAAAATTGTTGCGGCAGAAATGATCATTAGTGTCGTGTGCCAAACATCAGACATTGCTCCGAAAGCATGGATAAACAATCTAAAGAATGCTGCAATGGCCGCTGTCTTTACAACGGTTGTCATAAAGGCTGTAATCACCGTAGGTGATCCTTGGTATACGTCGGGAGCCCAGAAATGGAAGGGTGCTGCAGACACTTTAAATGCCATGGCAATCATGATCAATAATATTCCGGCAAACAACATAACCGATGAGCCTAAGGTTCCTGTGGCTATTTGAGTTGAAATTGCATCGATATTAAACGTTGCTGTCGCTCCATAAACCAATGTGATTCCAAATAATAAAAAGCCTGTTGCAAAAGCACCCATTAAAAAATATTTTAATGCTGCTTCATTAGATGCGAGATTTTTTTTGTTGCTTCCTGCTAATATATACATTGAAATAGACAATATTTCTATTCCAAGAAATAGCATAATCATATTATTAAAAGACGTCATTAACACTGCGCCGGTTAGCGCAAAAAGAATTAATGAGAAATGGTCGCTCTTGCTACTTTCGTCAATAAAAAATTTTGGAGAAATAATAAACCATAAAAACGAAACACAAATCAATACTGCGCTAAAGGCCAACGAATAATTATCCACCTTCATCATATTATTGAAATATGAAACATTGGTGTTCCAATCCATAACCGTAGTTGCCATTGCCACAGCCAGTCCTAAAAAAACAACAGGCAACAAAGCCTTTTTGAATTTAAAGATTTCCGAAAACAAACCGAAAATTCCAATTCCGGCTAAAACTAAGAGCGTATTCAAGTTTCTGTTTTTTTATTTCAATGATGTCGCTGTTTGAAACGAAAGCTTCAAGGCTTCAACAGCCGGACCCGCAATTTCAAGCAACGGTTTAGGATAAATTCCAATCCAGAATATCATAATGACAATCGGGATTAATACTGCTTTTTCTGTCGGTGTAATTGAAGCAAACGTTTTTGTAATTGCCTTTACTTCGCCGAAAGATATTTTTTTGTATGCGTTCAACATATAAACTGCACCCAGAATAATTGTTAGTCCGGCAAACGCTGCCATTATGTGGTTGTATTGAAACACTCCGTTAATCAATAAGAATTCCCCTATGAAACCATTTGTAAACGGTAAAGCAATAGAGGCTAACATAATAATCATAAAGTATGTCACAAAACCAGGTGCGCTTGTTCTCAGTCCACCTAAATCATTCAACTGTCGTGTTCCTGTTCTCTGCTCAATCATATCAGCAATAAAAAATAAACCGACAACATTAATACCGTGCGATAACATTTGAATTACGCTTCCGTGTAAACCTTGAAACGTTAAACTGAAAACGCCGGCAGAGATTAATCCAACGTGAGCAATAGAAGAATAAGCGATCAACCGTTTAAAGTCTTTTTGAACCCAGGCAATACATGAAGCGTAAACCACACCGATGATTGACAATATCATTACAAGATTTCCCCAATCAGCAACGCCTTGTGGAACAATTGGTAAAAGCCACCGAATGACTCCGAAAATACCCATCTTTAACATTATACCGGAAAGCAACATGGTTCCCGGAGCAGGAGCGTCGACATACGTATCGGGCTGCCAAGTGTGAAAAGGGAACACCGGCATTTTAATGGCAAAAGCAAGAAACAGTCCCCAGAAAACCCAGCTCTGTGCTTGGGAAGACAAGTTCAGTGCATATAGCGCCTGAAGATCGAAAGTGTGTGTTCCCGGAGTTTGTAACCATAGATAGATTAAAGCAACAAGCATCAGCAAACTTCCTGTTAGCGTGTATATGAAAAACTTCAGCGTAATGCGTAAACGATCTTTACCGCCATACATTAAACAAATAAGATAGATTGGTATTAATGCCAATTCCCAGAATATATAAAATAAAAATCCGTCGTACGCACAGAAAACTCCCACCAATGCAAACTGCATGGCAAGAATTAAACTATAAAATAATGCGGGTGATTTATATTTATGACTAAAAGAAGACAATATAATTAAGGGAATTAAAAATGTCGTAAGCATAACCAACAACAAAGCGATTCCATCTAGCCCGACATGATAGTTTATTCCCAATTGAGAAATCCAGGAAATGTTTTGAACGAATTGTATGCCGCCGGCGGGATCAAAACGAAAGAAAAAGCATAACGAGTATGCAAATTCTGCAATCGCTGCAGCAACTGCAACTTTTTTAGCCTGCTCTCCCGAGAAAGCTGTAACAAGTGCCGCTAAGAGCGGAAAGAATATCAGTAATGATAACATTGTTGCCTGTTCTGAATCAAATTAATTTGTTCAGAAATATACTTATAGTACTAGATTAAACAATAAGATTGCAATGATGCCAAAAACCATTGCGAAGATGTAGAAACCAACGCTACCGTTTTGTAGCAAGCGCAATGTTTTTGAACCACCCACAACTCCTTTATTAACGGAACTCACAAGCCCATCAATTATTCGGACGTCTACTATTTTATAGAACATTTCGCTTATCCAATTCAATGGCCGTACAATAATAAAATCGTACAGTTCATCGATATAGAATTTGTTATAAGAAGCTCTTGCAAAAAACGATAGTCTGCTTTCTTCTGAAACAGGAACCCCTTTTGCAGACGAATATAATTTGCTTGTGATGAAGAATATAATAACCAGCACTGCTGTTGCCCCAATCATCAGCGACCATTCAAAATTATGTGATGCTCCGGAATTAATAAGCGATGTTGGAAACGTAAGAATTGGTTCTAAAAAACGATTGAATGAATGATGTTCTGAGAACACTTCCGGTAAACCAAGGAAACCGCCAACTGCAGATAAAATTGCTAATATTACCAATGGAATCGTCATTGATTTTGGCGACTCGTGAAGATGGTGTTCTTGTTGATGCGTTCCTCTGAACGAACCATGAAACGTAAGAAAGAACAACCGCAACATATACACCGATGTTAAAATTGTAGTAAGTGCGAGTACTCCAAAAACAGCTTTGTTTTGAACCCACACTTTAGCTAAAATTTCATCTTTTGAAAAGAAACCCGCAAAAGGAGGGAAGCCAATTATTGCCAATGTTCCGATTAAAAACACATAATAAGTAATCGGTAATTTCTTTTTCAAGTCGCCCATTTTACGAATGTCTTGTTCGCCACTCATTGCATGAATAACACTTCCTGCCGCAAGGAATAATAGAGCTTTGAAAAACGCATGTGTTGTAACGTGAAACAACGCTGTTGAATAAGCGCCAACACCAAGGGCAACAAACATATACCCTAATTGTGAAACAGTAGAGTAGGCTAATACTTTTTTAATATCTGTCTGAGTAATTGCAATTGCAGCTGCAAAAATTGCTGTTGCTGCGCCTACAATTGTAATTACTGAAAGCGTAAAAGGAGCAATAGAGTACAATACATTTGAACGAATAACCATATAAATACCCGCTGTAACCATTGTTGCTGCGTGGATTAATGCCGAAACAGGGGTTGGTCCTGCCATTGCATCAGGCAACCATGTATAAAGGGGTATTTGTGCACTTTTTCCCATTGCACCAACAAATAAAAGCAGAGTAATGGCAATAATCACAGGCTGATTATTCGGAAAAGCGCCTGCAGACGGGAATATAACATCAAAAGACGTTGTACCAAATGTTATATATATGAGAATAATACCCAAAAGGAAGCCTAGATCACCTATCCTGTTCATAATAAAAGCCTTACTTGCCGCTTTATTATATTCCGGATTTTTAAACCAAAAGCCAATTAATAAATAAGAACACAATCCAACTCCTTCCCAACCCGTGAAAAGCACAATATAATTTGAGCCCATCACCAGAAGAATCATAAAGAAGATGAAAAGGTTTAGGTATGAAAAGAAGCGAGAGAAATCTTCGTCGTCTTTCATATAACCAATCGAATACACGTGAATTAAAAAACCAACTCCTGTTATTATCAGAAGCATAATTAAGCTTAGTTGATCCACCATAAACGAAAACGGAATAGAAAGCGAACCGGAAGAAATCCAATCAAAACAATCTAGCGTAACCGGTTGTCCGCTGAATTGAAAGAAGCACATAACCGTTAATACAAAGGAGGCAAACACCATTAAAGAAGCAATGGTTCCACTGATAGATTTAGGCAATTTTTTTCCTCCAAGGCCTGTTATTAAAAACCCAACAAGAGGAAAGATCGGAATAAGCCACGCTAACTTAATCATGCGTTTTGTTTTCTTTAATAATTAATAAAAAACTTTTCTTTCTAAGTAAAAACTAGAAAGATCTCGTTAAGCGGGCAAAAGTATAATTTATTAGGAAATCAACAATGACCACATGGGTTGATTAGCCTAAATAATAGAAAAAAGAGCAATTATATGATATCAATCATTTATCTGATAGACTTTTCTTAGGTGTATTATAGAATTATAAGCAAAATAAAAAAAACCACCTTTGAAGAAGGTTTAAAGACCCGTCTATAATTGACTTTTCGCAGTACTCTTTGTGCTTTTTGCTTTTTGTGCTTTTTGAAAAACGCTTTTGCGGTCTTCGGCATTTGTCGTAAGGCTGACTTTTTCGGTTGCATAAACCGAATAGCCGCCGTCTTTATACTCAGACATGAAAACATCAAGGTCGATATTGTTTTCGACTGCTAGCTTTTCAATTTTTCGAAAATGTTCTCCGATTTGATTGAGCTCTTTTTTCTCTTCTTTAGACAAGGACATAATGTGGGTATTAAATAATTCATCAAATTTAACACAATATTGAAGTCTAAAGTTACGCGCTAATTTTAAACAAACCTTGGGTTATGAACGAAGAATGTTAATAACACATTTTTCAATTATGCTTAACTAAAAAATGACAGTTGGCGCTAAGTCTTCGTATACCTGTTGCGCTATCCATATACTTTGATGAAAACGTTCCTTCTACCTCTCCGCTTTTTTCATCAATGCGAATGATGTTGATGGTTGCTTCGTCTGCTTCGTCTTGTATTTCATAAATATCTTTGTCGACAGCCGGGTTTTTTCCGAAAATCTCTATTGTAAATTTTTGATGCGCTCCAAGGTCTCCGTCTTTATCTAGCTTTATTTTTTTTGTTCCTTTCAAAAGGGGAACTTCACAAGAAACCGCTAGGTTCCTTTCGCCCGCTTTTCCAACCAGAGAAAACGAAATATAGCCTCCATCTTTGTCAACCTTTAAACACTCTTCTGAACACTTCAAATTTGTGATAACCCCCGCTTTGAAGTTTTCTCCTCGCATTGTAAATACATTCAGGTCTCCTTTTACAGATTGTGCGTTTAGGCGTAGCAAGAGCACTAAACAGAAAAATCCGATTGTTTTTATTTCCTTCATAAAACTATTTATTTCTTTTATAAAACTAGTACAATCCCAGCTCAATTCCTACTATTATCCGCGGAAGTTCGGGAAGTTTAGCCTTTTCTTTAAACAAATTCGATATTCGATAGGTTGCCCACACACTTAATCTACTTAATCCCATTCTCACAAAAGCATCGGCATGAAAATAATTTGCATAGTTAAGATGATTTACCTTAACTGTTGCGTCTCCATAGCCTACGTTATATTTATAAACTTCTTTTGTTGAAAATGCCGCTCTTCCGGTCAAACCAAGGTCAAGATAATAGCCCATATAATTTCCCCGCTGTGGATCCAAATTAAGACGATTAAAAACCCCAACGCCCAAAGAAGTTACATCTATACGTTGGGTGTCATAATATTTTCCGGCAGAAAATATTTTTGTTGAGTCTTGCTTTAATTTATAGTCGGTGAATTCTATTTGAATTTCCCAACCCAATGAATAAAGAGAACTAACCTTAAATTTCTTTCTAACACCAAATCCACAACTAACAGAACCACCATACTTAATTCTTGCGCCTTCTTCATCAGGTGGAATTACAAAACCGAACTTAATAAATGCTTGAGTAAACTTTTTTTGGTTCGGGCCCCGATCATAGACGCGCTCGTTTGTTCTATCTACATTTAATAAAACCGTCTGCGCGCTATTTTGAAGTGAATAAAAAAATAAGGCAATCACAAAGAGCAGTTTAATTTTAAGCATTTGATTATTTTTTTTCTTCGGATTGAACTTCAGGAAAATCAAGGGTGTTGGTGTATCCCTCAAAGTGAATGGTAATTTGATCGCCGGCAGTAAAATCTTCTGCTTGAAGATTCAGCATTTCTTTCTTGTCTGCTAAATATACGGTATAAGACTTAATTAATCCTTCTTTACTTTCTATTTTATAATAAAGGTTTCTTCTTGATTCGTATCCCATTGTTATTTCTTCGCTGAAGTAAGAATATTTCTCCCGTAAAACAACTTTTATCTGATCGTTTACTATAACAAAATCAAATGTTGGTTCAACATTGTAGGTTGGGTTGATAAAATATTTGGCTTGTGGAATTCCATATCCGTGAGCGTAATCAAAATAGGGATAAAGGTGTCCGCTTTTCTCAATTTCTCTAAACAATTGCATGTTTGTTAATTCGCGACGCTTCTGCCAAGCGCATGCAGCAAAGCCCGCTACGAGTGGCGTTGAAAAGGAGGTTCCGTAAGCATTCACAAGGCCATTTACTACTGCACACGTTACATGTCCGGGTGCGGTAACGTTCGGTTTCAATCTGCCATCACTGGTTGGACCAAATGAACTAAACTGAATGTGAAAATCTGTTTCCGGATCTGTTCCACCAACAGTAAGAACACTGTCGGCGTCTCCGGGTGTATCAATAAAATGCCAATTATTCCGCGCTTCATTGCCGGCAGCGTTGATCACTAAAATTCCTTTGGCTGCCGCAATAGTTGCGGCTCTTGCCACCAAACTTCGGTGACCATTCATTTCTGAATTAAAATATCTTTGATTGGTGTACCCCAACGAACTGCTGATAATATTTGCTCCGTTTCTATCTGCCCATTCTGCTGCAGCCAACCAATATTCTTCTTCCGAATATGTTTCACGAGAAACCCTTTCTGTTCTTGCCAGTAAAATTTCCGCTCCGACAGCAAGGCCAATTTTAACAGAATCTAATTCTCCAACAATGCACGAAAGAGTTGCTGTGCCATGCCAGTGACCAACAAATACGTTTTCGTTCTTCTTTGTAAAATCGTAGGTAGCTATGATTCTTTTTTCATTCCGTAATTTTTTAAAGGCATAATTCTCATCTGCCCCTTTGAAACCGGCATCAAAAACGGCAATCCTGATTCCCTTTCCTGTAATTCCATCCGAGGCAAAATCCTTTCCGCCCAATCGATCTGTTTGATAATGTAACAACGATAAATCAAATTTATTCAGGTCATAAGATCCGTTCTCTTCAAAGGCTAAAACAGTTTCATTGTTCATTTTTTCAATCGATGCGACGAATTGAAATTGTCGAATTTTAAAAATATTCTCCGCTGAAGAATACACAGCAACACCATTCAACCAACGACTGGTATAGCTTAGTGAATCACAATAAATAGATATCGTTTTGCAATAATTTTTGTTTACGGGAAAATCAAGTGTGTCATATAACGATAGTCCTAAAACTTGTCGTTGATCAATTGTTCTTTGCGAAAAATAATCAAGCGGATCGAAAATAACATTGCCTTTATCAGTAAAGCTAATCCAATATTTTTCTGCTATACAATTAAGCGATTGAAAAAAGAAAACAATCAAAAGAATGCGTCTCAATCGATTTTGCATTGGTTATTTGCTTTCCGGAAAAACCTTAGACCATTTTAAAATATTTACAACTCTTGTACCTTCTTCATACGTATCGCCAAATTTAAAGCGGAGGTAATCGTCCGGAAAGTCGTAAGTGTATTCCATCTCGTGGTTCTTACTTATAATGGCCTTGGTTTTTGAATACTGTTGAATTTCCGGGAAATAATTTTTATACAAATACACTCCTTTAACATCGGTTGGTAAAAATTGCACATCGTACGACTCTCCTGTCAAATTGTATGAATCGTATTCTTTGCCTTTCTTAATAATTGCAACCTTTGCAGCTTTCGGGTATTTCCTTTCGTCATACATCGTGTCGTAGCGATAAAACTCCTGCGTGGTAGACACATTCCAAAGGCCTTCGATAGGATCAAGGCTATCTTTATTCGTTATTAAATAAGCACGGAACGACTCTTCCGAATGGAGCGTTTGTCCTTTCGATTGAAAGGAAATGAACAGCAGAACTGCAAGTAGTAATTTTTTCACGAATTCAAAAATACGTTTTTTTATTGTTTGTTGAGTTTTATTCGTTCCTCGCGATTAATCAACTCCCATGCTGTCAGAAAAACCAATTGGGCTCTTTTTCTGATCAATGAAGCGTCAATCTTGTCGGGTGTGTCGGTTGGACGATGATAGTCTTCGTGTGTACCATTAAAGTAAAAAATCACCGGTATGTTGTTCTTTGCAAAATTGAAGTGGTCGCTTCTCTGATAATACCTGTTGGGGTCCGTATCGTTGTCGTATGTCAAGTCTAATTCAAGCTTTGTGTTTTCTGTATTTATCTTTGTATTGATTTCCGCTAATTCTTTGCTTAATCTATCGGCCCCAATCAAATAAATATAGTCTCGAATTTTCAGGCTGTCGTGCTTTTCGTCTACGCGTCCAATCATATCGATATTTAGGTCTGCCACTGTGTTTTCTAACGGAACAAGTGGATGTTTCACGTAATACAAAGAACCCAACAAACCTTTTTCCTCTCCACTCATATTTATGAAAAGCACACTTCGCTCCGGACCATTTCCTTCTTCCTTTGCTTTTTGAAAAACCCGGGCCATTTCCAAAAGCGCGGATGTGCCACTTGCATTGTCGTCGGCACCATAATATATGAGAGAGTCTTTTATTCCAAGATGATCATAGTGACCTGAAACAATCAAACACTCATCCTTTTTTGATTTCCCTTCGATGTAGGCTAATACATTTTCTCCAACCATTTCGTCTGTATTGGCCACAACTTTTAAATAAATTTCGTTGGGTTTTGAGAGTGGCTTTGGTTTTCTTTTCGTCTCTATTTGTGTTAAATAGTCTTTGTATAAATTTTTATTGTCGTCTGAAAAGAATTTTTCTGCAGTGTTTAAATTGATAAAAATTACCGGCGTTTTTGATTGTTCCAGCTGCTTATATAAATCGCGATTCGCTTCAACTTCCAAAATGAGTTGAGGTAGACTATCAACCGCAATAAAAATCGTTGTTGGGTTTAAGGCCAATAAATTAGTAACATACCTTGATAAAGAATTTGCTTGTGTTGGTGGAGCGGCTTTCGATTTATTTTTTCGATTAGGTTGCGCCCAACGAACAAGAATTGTTTTTTCCGAAACCTCAACTCTTTTAAAATCGTCATACTTCTTATCTTTAATTCCAAACCCTGCCACAAGAATTTTATCATCTTGAAACAGAGAATCGTGCTTTTGAGAAACATAAAAAAAACTCTGGTAATAGACAAAATATTGGTCGTTTATGACAAGATTTTTGCCTGAATTTGCCCGGACATTTAAAGGGTGTTTTTGAAGTCGGATAGGAATTCTCCAGCTTAAATATTTACTCAAAAGGAAATTCGCCGCTATTTTTTGACCTGTTTGACCTGTTTCTCTTCCGGCCATTGAGTCTGCTGTTAATACTGATACATATATATGTATAGAATCCTGTGAAAGAGAGTTTGAATAATTAACGCTCACATTCTGAGAAAATATAAAAAGAGGTGCAAAAAAGAAGATAAAGAATAGACGAACAACTAGCATACTGCTATTTTATTCACCCTGTTTTGGTGTCGCCCACCTTCAAATTGAGTTGAAATAAAGGTTTTTACAAATATTTTAGCCTCCTCCAAAGATATAAACCTTGCGGGAAGACAAAGAACATTGGCATTGTTGTGCAGTCTGGCCAAAGAGGCTATTTCGTTTGTCCAAGCAATTGCAGCCCTAACTTGTTGGTGCTTATTTGCGGTAATTGCAACGCCATTAGCGCTACCACAAATTAGAATACCAAAATCACTCTCGCTTTTTTCAATACTATCGGCTACCGGATGAACGAAATCGGGATAATCAACCGACTGCTCAGAATCGGTTCCAAAATCTTTTACTTCAAATCCTTCTGTTTTAAGAAACTCTTTTACTGCCTCTTTATATTGAAAACCGGCATGATCACAACCGATCGCTATTTTGTAATTTTTCATCGCTCTTAGATTTCAAGTACTTGCAAACAAAAGTACTTAATTTGTTTTCAACATCATGAAATAAGCAATAATTATAAAGCTGAAAATAAAGCATGTGCAAAACAATTTATTAACACTAATTTTGTTTATTCCGTGTGAAATCGGTTATGAAAAAAGGAGAAGATTCTCTTGCATTGTTCATAAGGTTGCTGTCATATTAAAAATACAATAACAGTCAAGAAAAAGATCTAAGAATAAATCAACTTGTTACACACAAATTAAGGGTGGTTTATGAACCGAAGAGATTAATAAAATTATAAACCACTAATTAATACACCACCTGTTAATATCGTAGGATTATAATATCATTCAAATGATTACGAAACATTGTATTGTTCATTACTTGTGTTCTTAATTATATAACTCAAAAGTCAAGTCTTTTAATCGCTATTTACAAACAGTATTAACAGGCTAATAATAGTAGTAGATTTAATAGAAATTTAAAATATATAATATTATGATTAGTGTTGAAGAAAAGTTGGAACGGGTAAGCCGACTGGGTTGGTTGGATGTGAAAGTTGACCCGACAATCGATATCTTTGCAGAGATCGCTAGACTGAAAAAAGAAAAAAATGCAATTATCCTCGCCCATTATTACCAAGATGCAGACATTCAAGATGTTGCTGATTTTATTGGAGACAGTCTCGGTTTATCACAGGAAGCAGAGCGAACAAAAGCATCGATTATCGTTTTTGCCGGTGTGCATTTCATGGCAGAAACAGCAAAGATTCTTAACCCGGATAAAAAGGTAGTACTTCCGGATTTAAGAGCAGGCTGTTCACTTGCAGATGCTTGTCATCCCAATGACTTTGCCGCTTTCAAAGAAAAAAATCCGGATCACATTGTAATTTCGTATATCAATTGTTCGGCTGAGATAAAAGCAATGAGTGATATCATTTGCACGTCTTCAAATGCAATAGGGATCGTTAACAGCTTACCAAAAGATCAGAAAATAATATTTGCTCCGGACAGAAATTTAGGACGTTACGTAGCAGAAAAAACAGGTAGAGAGATGTTGTTGTGGGACGGAGCATGTATGGTGCATGAAATATTTTCACTTGAAAAAATTACACGGTTAAAAGCGATGCATCCGAATGCAAAATTAATATCTCATCCGGAATGTGAAGCACCAATATTAGCGGTTTCAGATTTTATTGGTTCAACAACGGCATTGTTAAATTACACAAAGAAAAGTTCGGATAGTGAATTTATAGTAGCAACGGAAACAGGAATTCTTCATCAGATGATAAAAAACTCACCTGATAAAACATTTATTCCGGCCCCACCGAATAATGCTTGTGCCTGTAACGACTGTCCACATATGAAATTAAACACATTAGAAAAATTATATCTTTGTTTGAATTATGAACTTCCTGAATTATTAATGGACGAGGATGTGAGAGTGAAAGCCTTAAAACCAATCAAACGGATGTTACAAATTTCAAAGGATCTTGGTTTGTAAAACAGACGATAAACAAAAAAAAATGAAATTCCAGGTATTTTTTACTGCGCTTTTTTTCTCTGTTGTAAATCTGTTTGCACAAGGTACAGACTCAGCGGGTATAAGCAGATTTTATTATCCAAACGGAAAAATTTCAAGCGAAGGAAAATTAATGAACGGAAAACCTGACGGTTACTGGATAAGTTATTTCGAAAGCGGAAGAATAAAGTCAGAAGGAAATAGATTGAATTTTCGGTTAGATAGTTTATGGAAATTTTACAATGACAGCGGATTCGTTACTGCTGAGTATAATTACAAAGAAGGATTAAAACACGGCTTACAAAAATCATATTATGACAACGGTATTTTACAATCAGAAGAAAAAGACTCCTTAAGTGTAAAGAATGGATTATTTAAATTATACACTTCCGAAGGAAAAATTTTCAAATCAATTCCATATTCTAATGGAGTTGAAAATGGTTTGGCAAAAGAATTCAGAAAGGATGGAATAATAATAACAGTTACAAATTTCAAGAATGGTTATTTTCAAAAAGAAGATAAAATAAATCGTGTTGACAAGAATGGATTGCGACAAGGTTTGTACCGCGATTATTTTGCAAATGATAAAGTACAATTCGAGGGAAATTACAAGGACGATAAGAAGGATGGTTTTTTCAAAGAATATAACTCAGAAGGCAGGGTAGTTAAAAAGGAAGAGTATAGAATGGGTGTTTTAATTCCCTCTATTGTTGAAGACAAAGAAAAATTCGAAATCAAAAGAAGATATTATCCGACTGGCGCTACTAAAATTGTGGGTACCTATAAAAAAGGTGTTCCCGAAGGTGTTTTTAGAATGTATGATGAAAAGGGAAACATTGACAGTGCAAAAGTATTTGCTCAAGGAAAACTGTTACGTATCGGGCGAATGGACAATCTTGGTTTAGAACAAGGAGAGTGGAAGGAATATTATGAAAGCGGACAATTGCGCGCAATTGGAAATTATGTTGACGGAAAAAGAGATGGTCTGTGGAAGTTCTCCTATGAAAACGATTCGTTGGAACAGATGGGCGCCTACTTAAAAGGTAAACCGGTTGGTGCATGGAAGTGGTTTTATCCGGACGGCTCTACAAGAAGAGAAGAGTCTTATAAAAACGGCTTAGAAGATGGATTGATGAAAGAATATTCTGACAACGGTAAAGTGATGGCAGAAGGAAACTACGTAGATGGAAAGCAAGATGGTGATTGGAAATATTCGATTGGCGAATATGTTGCTGAAGGAAAATTTATTGAAGGAAAAGAAGATGGTGTATGGAAACAATTTTTTGATGATGGAAAACTTGCATTTGAAGGAGAGTTTATAGAAGGACAAGAAACCGGGGTTCATAAATTCTATTGGCCTAATAGTAGATTGAGAGAAATCCGTTCGTATCGATTAGGTTTGCCTGATGGCGAGTGGATTGTTTATGATGAAAATGGCGCAGAGGTATTGAAAGAAACTTATTCGAGTGGGAATTCGAGGAAGATAGAAACGGTGGCGACGCCGGAAGGAGAATAAAATTAGGGTAAGGGTAGGTGTAAGTAGTGTAAGTGTAAGTAGTGTAAGTGTAGGTAGCGTAAGTGTAAGTAGTGTAAGAGAGGCGATATTTAACACGGGGAAGGGAGAAATAAAGCAAAGCTTATTTTTTACAAAGGATCACACTTCTATCTCGAATTTTATGATGTTTCACGGGCAACAATCCCTTTTTTAAAATATAATTTAATAAAAAATTATCGCACTGTTTATTTATAAATATCATAAAAATGGGTTTGACAATGAAAATAAAATACACGCTTTTACTATTCCCTTTTATTTTTCCTTTTATTAGCAAATCACAAATGACGTAACACGGGACAGATTCAATTCCAAATGTTCGTAATTCTGTCTGTTATTCCTCTGAAATGTATTTGGATTCGAAGTGATCGGCAAAACGAATGGAAGAGGATCAATTCAAATCGATGTAAAAAATCAACTGCCGGGAACATATATATTGAAACTTCTGAAAGGTGATATGATTACATTTAAGAATGTTGTTGTGGTTAGAAACTAAGATGTTTCACGTAACACAATCCGTGATCTCATTTCTTTTTCTTATACTTGCGGTGGTAACTATCGCCTCCACGCAAAACCTTCTGTGCTTTTTTGATCATTGTCACATCACCTTGTTCGGAAATGCGTGAAATCATTTTGAAGTCGATCTGTTTACGGAGCAAATCACAACGCATTACTTTGATGCGAACCACATCGCCCATTGTGTATTTGTGTTTGGTGCGCGAACCGATGACGCAATAATTTGTCTCATCGAATTCATAGAAATCGTCGTCGAGGTCGCGGAGGCGAATCATGCCCTCGCATTTATTTTCAATGATCTCTACATACAATCCCCACTCAGTAACACCACTAATTACACCATCAAACTCTTCGCCGACTTTGTCTTGCAAGAATTCAACTTGTTTGTATTTGGTTGATGCGCGTTCAGCTTCAGATGCTTTGATCTCCATTTGTGTGCTGTGTTTGCATTGTTCTTCCAGCAAAGATTTGTCGGCGCCTTTTCCGCCTTCTAAATAATGCTCAAGTAGACGATGTACAAGGACATCCGGATAACGGCGAATAGGAGAGGTGAAGTGTGTGTAATAGTCAAAAGCTAAGCCATAGTGACCAATGTTTTCTGTCGTGTAAATTGCTTTGGACATGGTTCGAATCGCCAAGGACTCTAAAACATTTTGTTCTTTTTTACCATGAACATCTTTCATTAATCCGTTTAGCGAACTTGCAATTTCGCGATCGTTTCCGGTTTTAACGGTGTAACCAAATTTCTTTGCGAAACCAACAAAATTTTCCAGACGATCGCTTACAGGGGCATCATGAACACGGTAAACAAATGGTTTTTTCTCAACACGAATTGTTTCATCCTGGTTGCCGGACCTTTTTTTTCCTTCTGAAACGATGTCGTGTTTTTTTCCGACAAATTCAGCGACTGAACGATTTGCCAATAACATAAACTCTTCTATGAGTTTATTCGCATCTTTGCTTTCTTTCAGGTAAATGCCCAATGGTTTTCCATTGTCATCCAAACGAAAACGAACCTCGACTTTTTCAAAAGCTATGGCTCCGTCTTTAAATCGTTCCTTGCGTAGTACTTTTGCAAGACGATCCATTAGCAAGATTTCTTCTTTCAGCGGACCCTCTTGTGTTTCTATTACATCTTGCGCCTCTTCATAAGAGAATCGTTGATTACTATAAATAATTGTTTTGCCAAACCATTTTTTAACGACTTCTGCATTTTCTGTCATTTCGAAAACAGCAGAGAAGCAAAGCTTTTCTTCGTGAGGCCGTAGAGAACAAACCCCGTTTGATAATTTTTCGGGAAGCATTGGAATAACGCGATCTACTAAATACACAGACGTTGCACGATAGTAGGCTTCTTTGTCGAGCTGTGTTGTCGGACGTACATAATGAGAAACATCGGCAATGTGTACGCCGATTTCATAATTACCATTACTTAATTTCTGTATTGAAAGGGCGTCGTCAAAATCTTTTGCATCTGCAGGGTCAATCGTAAAGGTTGTGATCTTTCTAAAATCGCGGCGTTTTTTAATTTCTTCTTCGGAAATAGTCAAGGGAATTTTCTCTGCTTCATCTTCTACACGCTTTGGAAATTCAAGAGGGAAACCATACTCCGCAAGAATGGAATTCATTTCGACATCGTTTTCTCCCGGCCATCCCAGCAGCTTGGTGATTTTTCCGATAGGATTCTTCGTTCCTTTTGGCCATTCAACAATTTCCGCAATCACTTTTTGTCCGTGCTGGGCATTGTTTATCATGTTTTGAGGAATGAAAATATCGACCAACATTTTTGGGCTGTCGGGTACGACGAAGGCATATTTTCCTGAAAGCTGAACCATACCGGCAAAATCTGTTTTTGCCCGTTCTATAATATCTAAAACCTCGCCTTCTATCCGTTGGTTTTTATGGCGGGCATAGAGGTATATTTTTACTTTATCGCCATGAAGCGCATTTTTAACATTCCTTGGTGCGATATAAACGTCTTCTTCGTTGCTTTCGCTGAGAATATAGGCAGCACCACTTGAAGTTATGTCAATTATTCCCTCTAAATATGCATGTTTAGGTTTGAGTTGAAATTTGCCATGATCGGTTTCAATGACGTCACCCTTGTCTTGTAACTCGGCTAGAATGAATAGAATCTCCTTCTTTAAGTCGCCGTTTAAGTCTTCAATATGAACATCAGGATTACCACTTTGCCGCAGAAATTCTATATATGGCGGCTTGATGAGGCGCGCAAGCTGCTTATAGTTATAGGCGGTATTTGGATGACGGTTGAAATTTTTAAATAGCTCCGACAGTAAAAAACTTCGGGAGGGATCTTCTCCCTTTTTCTTTTGAGGACTCATTTGTTATTTTATCATTGTTAATTGTCGCTTTTGAAACGAGGAATATTTTTTTGCCGGTGTTTCACGTGACCCCATAAAGTTACCGCTTCAAAGCAATCGAGACAGATAGCGGATAAATAATTATAACCCGTGCCCGTTAATAACCTCTAAAAAAATCTTGCCAATAATGCAACGAATGTGTGAAAAAAACGTTTCATAACTTTTAAAATTAGATTATCTCTTTCGTCTCGTTAATCTTATTTTTACAAACACTACTTACACCAATAAAAACCAAATAAAATGGCAAACCCAAATGAAGAACAAGGCAAGAACAAAAGCACGATATGGATCGTTTTGTTGATCTTGTCTGCGGTTCTTAACATTTACCAGTGGAGAAACCACACCACAACAGTGAGCAATTTCGAATCGAAAGTGGACACACTTGTTGTTGAGAAGGTAAACGTAGAGCAGGAGTTAATGGAAACAAAAACGGAATTAGAAAAATACCGCGGCATTTCTGCTAATCTGGATAGCTTACTTAACGAGGCTCAGGCTAAAATTGATGAGCAGGCTAAAAAAATCAAAACGATTGGATCCAGCGCGAAAAATCAGAAAGAGCTGAACGAAAAATTGAAACTTCAGTTGGCTGATCTTCAAATGTTGCGTGATGAGTACCTGACCAGAATAGATTCGTTGTTAATGGCCAATAAACAGTTGGTTACAGAGAAAGAACAATTGACAAGCACAAATCAGAATCTTTCCAAAAATCTGGAAACAACCGTTGCTACGGCATCTGTTTTAAAATCAGAGTATATTAAAGTACAATCTTTCAAGAGAAAAGGAAACGGAAAATATAGCGAAACGGCACTTGCAAAACGTACACACAAGCTATCCATTTGCTTTGATGTATTAGACAATAAAATTGCTAAAGCAGGAGACAAAACAGTGTATTTGAAAATCACAGAACCGGGAGGAAAAGCAATTGGCAATAAGAGCACAGGATCATCATCGTTTAAAACCGCTTCCGGTGAGGAGGTTATGTATGCAGCATCTTCTACACTTACCTATACCGGCGTGAAACAAAATGTTTGTATGAACTACGAAGAGCAGGCTGACAAAATGTTTCCTGCGGGAACTTATATGATTGAAGTTTACATTGACGGTAACCTAAGTGGTGCTGGTACGTGTGTGCTTCGTTAAATTATAAATATTTCGGATTTCGGATTTGTGATTTCGGATTGGGTTGCTCAATCCGAAATCACAAATCCGAATTCCGAAATTCCTTTATGGCTTGTTCAATTTTTCGAATCATCACAGGGGCAATGTCAAACCCTCGGATGCGCCAGATTTCTTTTTTGTCGTGAAAGAGTATAAAGGTTGGAACACTCATGACCATATATTCTTTTGCAATGTCAGGAAAATGATCGATGTTGATTTTTTCTAGTTGAATTTCCCCGTTAAAATGTTTGATTACCTCTTCAATTATTGGCAGGGCCCACTTGCAAGGTTCGCACCAATCAGCATAAAAATCGACGAGAATAAATCCGCCGCCGGAAGGAAAACTAGTCGCCAAAACCAACAGAATTAAATTGTAGCAAGCCCGGAAGGAGCCCCAATTGAAACAGGAACACCGGAGTCTTTTATTGTGTTCCAACCTTGGTGAACATTAATTACATTATTAAAACCCTTTGCTTTCAATAAAGAGGCCGCAATCATTGACCGATATCCACCGGCACAATGAACATAAACAGTTTCGTTTTTTTGGATATTGCCGGTGTTCTCTGAAAGTTCATTAAGAGGAACAACCAAAGCGTTTGTAATATGGCCAGCTTCCGCCTCTGAGAATTTTCTTACATCCAAAACTTTTGCCCCTTCGTTTACTTTAGCAACAAGCTCATTGGGCTCAATGGAGTTGATTCTGTCTGTTTTTTTCCCTGCGTTTTTCCATGTATTAAATCCGCCGGAAAGAAAACCGGCAACATTTTCATATCCAACTCGAGCCAGACGCAAAATACTTTCTTCCTCTTTGTTCTCGTCGCAAATCAAAACAAGATTTTTTGTAATGTCAATTACGGTGCCCACCCAAATAGCAAACATTCCATTTAAGCCAATGTTTATTGAGCCCGGAATAAATCCTTTTTCAAAATCGTCCGGATTGCGCGTATCCAAAACCAAGGAGCCATGAAGCATGGCGTCTTCTACATCATTTGAAGAAAGCGCTTTTCTGTTTCTTGTCAGAACAGAGTCGAGCGAGGAGTAGCCGATTTTATTAATTCGGGCATCACTAAAAAAATATGCCGGCGGAGCAGTAAGACCTTGTGTTAGTTCTTGGATGAATGCCTCCTTTGACATTTCTTGCAAAGCATAATTGGTTGCTTTTTGATGTCCGATTGTACTAAACGTTTCCTTGCCTAAATTTTTTCCACACGAAGAGCCGGGACCGTGCGCCGGATAAACAATAACCTCATCGGGCAACGTTTTGATTTTTGTTTTCAATGATTCGTACATCATTCCCGCCAACTCTTCCTTACTCATTTTTCCATCGAGCAAATCAGGACGACCAACATCACCAACAAAAAGGGTGTCGCCTGTAAAAATGCAATACTCTTGATAGTTTTTGTCTAGCAATAAAAAGCAGGTAGATTCAGGAGTGTGGCCCGGAGTGTGAATAGTTTTAATTGTCAACTCGCCCAGCTTAAACTCTTCTCCATCTGTTGCTGTGTGGGTTTCATAATCTGTTTTTGCTTTCGGGCCAAAAATTATTGTCGCGCCGGTTTGATGTGCAAGATCGATATGACCACTAACGAAATCTGCATGAAAGTGTGTTTCAAAAACATATTTAATGCGAGCGCCGCGACTTTTTGCTAACTCTAAATAGGGGCTTGTTTCTCGGATAGGATCAACAATAGCAGCTTCACCGTTCGATTCAATATAATAAGCCGCCTCGGCCAAACAATTGGTGTAAAGTTGTTGAACGTACATTTTGTGTGTTTTGAGTGCATCAAATATACAAAACAGTAAGCGTCTGTAATTGTTTTGATTGATGATTGCTAAAAGAAATTGCTCAAACGCTTTTTTTTACGACCTTTCCAGCACCCATGAAAACGGAAAACGCCTCCAAAAGTTCAGCAATTCCGAAAAAGGTAACAGCGACGTTATTTTTTTTGTTTTTGGGAATGATCGTGTTTTTAAATATATCGCCATCACTTTCACTTTTGATTGGATTAGCGATTGGAATTTTTACCGAAAATCCTTTCGTAAAAAAATCAAAAGTCGTTACCAAGTATCTTTTGCAAGGAGCTGTAATCGGTCTTGGATTTGGGATGAACTTTACATCGGTGATGGCAGCCGGAAAAGACGGCTTTGTTTTCACTCTTCTTACAATTTCATCGGCAGTAGGACTGGGGTTTGTTTTAGGTAAAATTTTGAAAGTAGAAAGAATTATTTCTTATTTGATTAGTATTGGAACGGCAATTTGTGGCGGAAGCGCCATAGCTGCAATCAGCCAGGTTGTAGATGCAGACGAAAAAGATATTTCGATTTCGATTGGAACTGTTTTTATTTTGAATGCCGCAGCGCTATTTATTTTTCCTCCGATTGGACATTATTTCGAATTAACACAACAACAATTTGGGATTTGGGCAGCAATTGCAATTCATGATACGAGTTCTGTAGTGGGAGCGGCTTCAAATTATGGTAACGAAGCGCTGCTAATTGCAACTACAATTAAACTGGCTAGAGCCTTGTGGATAATTCCAATGGCGCTGTTGACATCGTTTGTTTTTAAAAAGCAAAGTTCGGCCTCGGCATTTCCATGGTTTATTTTGTTTTTTATTTTCGCTTCAATTGTCAATACATACATAGAGATTCCTGAATTTATAAAGTCCGGAATTCTTGTACTTTCAAAGATTGGATTTAGTGTCACCTTGTTTTTAATAGGGACGGGTATTTCATTGAAAAACATAAAAGCCGTTGGACCGCGACCATTGTTACAAGGAGTAATTTTGTGGATTATAATTTTATCCAGCTCGTTGTTTTTTGTAATGCATTATTGAGGGGGATTGGGAGAGTTTTTTTGTCCCGCAGAATGGCGCAGATTTTCGCAGAAGCGTGTCAGAATTTTTCACTTTTCACTTTTCATTTTTTACAACTATTCATTGCCCCCCTAAAACAAAATACTATTTACCCGGTTGCGAAGTAAAGGCATAGATTGTTCCAAAAACAACAAAGTAAAACGTAAACCAAAGAAGTAAAACTAGGGTAAAGGTTGTTCCGGAAATTGCAATTCGCAAAACGTTGATCGCGTTGATAAATTTTCTGTTTCGTTTTGGCCGCTCTTTTTTTTGTGGTTCAATCATTGAAAAATGATAAGCGTCTTCTGCAAACCCCTTGTTTTGATAAATACTTTCGAAAGACAAGGTTCTTTTGTTGGCGAGTTTTAAAATAGATGTTTTCATTTGTTTTTTTTACAAATTTATAGTCAAATTGAATGATTTGTTTTAAGGCAACACTATCATTGTGTTAAGCAATATGTTGCCCCTTCTTTTTTCAAATTTGTAGTGTAAGATTAAAGCTTTTGTTTTCTAAAAACCCTCGGAAAGCCCCGATAATACTCGAGTTTAACTTTTCAATCTCCTGTAAGTTGCAACTTTTTAAGGGTGAATAGAATTGAAAAATGGGTAGAAATAATAATTTTATTGGGCTATTGACAAATTTTCTCGGCGGGTTATTTTTGTTATATAAGGTTTGCTCTTGTTGAAGAAATGAGCATACTATTATTACATCTGTTAGAAACAGAGCAAGATTGAAAGAAAACACCAAAGAGGGTCTCTGCGAAAGGCATCAGCGGTAATTTATCAAAGCCATAAAAATAAAAACAAAACAAAATATGCAAACAATTACTCAAACAGCAAGCCGATCTTTCGTCATGATGATGATTGTAATGTTAATTGGCTTATCTCAAAGTAGCGGGCAAAATTATTCAATGGCGACTCAAAACTGTGTTGCAACGGCAAATAGAATTGAGTTTGACGTATTCTTGAATAATGCCGGTCCGGCTTCAATGCAGATAAACTCAACGGTAATCCGTTGTACGTTTGGTGCAGCGATTCTTCCTACTACAGGAGTGAATACCACTACAATCGGCTTTGTTAATGATGGACAATCAAACATTCCACTATTATGGCCACCGAATCTTGTACCGGCATTTACGTACACTGCCGGCATACGTCAGTTTTCGGTTTCCACCAATACGGGTACCTACTTGAATGGTGGAACATGTGCCGCACCTAGTGTTCCAATTGGCGGATCGATTAAATTAGGTCGCTTTTTTATTCAGAATTCTCAAAATTTTGTTGCCGGTGCTCCCGTAGGCTTAACCTGGGTAGCATCATCATCCGCAATTGTTTATTTGAACTGTTCCGGTACAGTGTCTTCGGCGGCTGCGTTGGTGAAAACATTGTCAACCCCTTGCGTACTTACTATTCCAAGCAGTTGTGCAATTTCGGCTTCAATTGAATCCCAAATCGACAACGTTTGTTTCGGTGGTAATACAGGTTCTGCAACAGCTACTTCTACTGGTGGCGTTGCTCCGGTAACCTACTCTTGGAATACAATACCTGTTCAAACAGGTGCAATAGCGTCTAACTTAGCAGCAGGAACGTATACCGTAACTGCAACCGGAGCTGATGCATGTGCAACAACAACAACAGTAACAATTACAGCTCCTTTAGCTCCTCTTACAACATCAACAACTGCATCTGCGTGCGGTAGTTTTGTTTGGCCTCTAAACGGACTTACTTATTCTGCGAGTGGTGTTTATGTAGTTCATACGACATCAGGTTCAGGTTGTGATATTGCGAATACACTGGATTTAACAATCACTCCGAACACAACAAACACAACTACAGCATCTGCATGTGATACTTACACTTGGACAGCAAACGGTCAAACGTACACTACCAGTGGAACTTATACATCAGTAACGGGTTGTCATACAGAAATTTTAGAACTTACAATCACACCAAGTACATCAAACACAACTACAGCATCAGCTTGTGATACGTACACTTGGGGAGTAAATGGTCAAACGTACACTGCAAGTGGAACTTACACTTCAGTTACAGGTTGCCATACAGAAGTATTGAATTTAACAATCACACCAAGTACATCAAACACAACTACAGCATCAGCTTGTGATACGTACACTTGGGGAGTAAATGGTCAAACGTACACTGCAAGTGGAACTTACACTTCAGTTACAGGTTGCCATACAGAAGTATTGAATTTAACAATCACACCAAGTACATCAAACACAACTACAGCATCAGCTTGTGATACTTATTCTTGGACAGTAAATGGTCAGACTTACACTGCAAGTGGAACTTATACTTCAGTTACAGGTTGCCATACTGAAATTTTAAACCTTACAATTACACCGGGCACATCAAACACAACTACAGCATCAGTCTGTGATTCTTATTCTTGGACAGTAAATGGTCAAACATACACTACAAGTGGAACCTACACTTCAGTTAGTGGTTGCCATACTGAAATCTTAGTACTTACAGTTAATCCTACACCGGCAACACCGGTTGTAACTGTAGCGAACAATTGTAATGCAACAGCAACACTGTCTACAAGTGCATTAGGTTCATTATTATGGAGCAATGGTTCAACATCATCTAGTATCAATGTTACGGTTGGTGGATCATATTCGGTAATCGCAACAATGAATGGTTGTTCTTCAGGTGCAGGTTCTGCAATTGCAGCTCCGGTTCCGGTATTGGTTGCTTCTGCTTCCGCAGGTTCAATCGTATGTTTCGGTGGATCAACATCGGTAGTTATTTCAGCAGCAGGCGGAACACCGGCTTATGTAGGAACAGGTTCGTTCACGCAATTCGCAGGTACAATGTCTTACACTGTTACAGATGCGAACGGATGTTCATCATCTACTTCAGTAACATTGTCTCAGCCTACAAAAGTTGAAGGAACAACAAGTACAATCGCAAGTGGTTGTGCAGGAAATACAGGAAGTGCAACAGTTGCGGCTACTGGCGGTTCGGGAACGTATACATATTTGTGGTCAAATGGGCAGACGACTTTAACAGCAACAAGTCTGGCTATAGGTAATTACACCGTTATTATTACTGATGGAAGTGGCTGTACCGGTTCGGCATCAGCAACAGTATTGGGAGCAGGTGGTTCGCCGGCAACGCCTGATGCAATAAATGGCGCAGGTAGCGTTTGTCGCAACTCGGTTGGTTTAGTTTATTCTGTTAATCCTGTTTTCGGCGCAGCTTCTTATGTTTGGACATTACCTTCCGGTATAACAGGAACATCAACATCAAATTCAATTACTGTTAGTGTGTCATCAACATATGGCGGAGGATTTATTTGTGTCGCTGCGGTTAATCCATGCGGAACAAGTTCTGCCAGCTGCATGAATCTACCGGTCATTGCAACATTTCCATCTCAGCCGTCAAGCATCGTCGGACCTGCAATTGCATGTGGACCCGGAACGTACACGTATTCAACAACAGCAACAAACGCTCTTGGTTTTACATGGACATTAACGGGTAGTGGAGCATTAATCGTAAGTGGACAAGGAACAAATTCAATCGAGGTGAGTGTACCTGCGGGGTTTGGTCAGGGTTCTGTTCAGGTTATAGCAAACAATTGTTACGGAAATAGTGCCGTAAGAGGTATGACGATTACAGGAATTCCTACACACTCGAATGCTGTAAGCGGACCGTCTTATGTTTGTGCAGGAAATACAGCAACTTACACTATGGGAATAGTACAAGGTGTAAGTACGTATACTTGGACATCAACAGGAGACGCGACGCTATTAAGCTCTAGTGTTTCAGGAAATTTAATTTCAGCAACATTTAGTTTTGGTCCACTTTGGACATCAGGAAATATCACGATTACGGCAAGTAACTCATGCGGAAGTTTTGCAAGAACATTTGTGGTTCGTTCAACACCTACTCAACCGGGAGGAATTACCGGTCCTGGTGCAGGGTTATGCGGACTTTCAAATGTTGGTTATTCTATTGCAGCAGTAGCAGGTGCAACTTCTTATACATGGTCGGTGCCGGTTGGTGTTTCAATTGTTTCAACAGCTCCAAATGGTTTGTCTATTGTTGCGAGTTTCTCACCGTTGTTTGTTTCAAACTCTGCAAACATTTGTGTGACTGCCAATAACTCATGTGGAGCAGGAGTGGCTCGTTGTTTTGCAGTGACTTCTCGTCCAATAGCACCGACAATCACCGGTCCGATAGCAGTTTGTAAAACAAATTCGGCGATTCTTTATTCGATAGCACCGGTTGCAAGTGCAACATCTTACGCATGGTCTGTTCTTGGTGGCGCTTCAATTAGTCCTGCCGGAACCAGTGCAACGATTAACTACAATACAGCAACAACAACTTCTGCGGTTTTAAGAGTAAACGGACTGAACGCTTGTGGTGCTTCCCAACCGGGAGTATTAACCGTGAATGTTAGTTTGTTCTGCCGTACCTCAGCAGAAGACATGTTAGGCTTAACTTCTGAAATGAGTGCATACCCGAACCCAACATCAGGAAAAGCGACAATCACATTCACTGCTGATAAAAACGCAAAATATTCTTTGAAGGTGATGGACATGATTGGAAATACGATTCAGACAGATGTCATTCAGGCAACAGAAGGAATGAATACGAAAGACCTTGATTTTGTAAATGTTGCGAAAGGGCTTTACATGGTTAGTCTTTCGAATGAAAGTGGTAAGAATGAAACGATTAAGCTGATTATTCAGTAATAATCGGTTTACCGGAAGCAATTGAAATGGGGCGACAAATTTAGGTTTGTCACCTCATTTTTTTTGTGATGGGATAAGACCACAAGAAAGGGCGTGCCGAACGACCTTTCCGTTTTAGAGAAAAATGACGTCATAAAAAGCTCGTGCAGGTCAACTATTCCGTCAACGAGCCCCGTAGGTGGGTGAACAGTTATTCTAATATATTGTAAAATTTCGCAATTAATGCTTTCAATTTAAATCCTTTCACTATCTTGTTTGCCCGTTTGATTGGGTGCATTTGAAATCATTTGATTGGCAGGCTTATTTATGATTTAATGCACACCTAATGTTGGTTAGATAGATTAACGCTTACTTTGTAAACTTAAACGAAAAAGTGGCTGAGTATAGGGCTATTGAGTCGTTAAAAATAGAACAGATGAATTCAATCAAAAACATACTTATTACTTTCTTGATTTTTCTGAGTAGTAGTGTTTTTGGTCAAGCTGTTGGTGATTTTGGTTCTATTGCTTCCGGAAGCTATAATTCCTCCATAACCTGGGGAATTTGGAATGGTGGCTCCTGGACTCCGGCACCGGGTGGCTCTACGCCAGGCGTTAATTTCCCGGATAAAACTAAAAACGTTTTTATTACTGCCGGAACAACGGTGATAATGAATGCATCGAATTTACAATCGAATACATTGACTGTTGATGCAGGCGGAAAAATCTGGACGAATTCAGGTACTAATGCTTATCTGAATATTCACGGCGATATTGTTTGTAATGGAATAATCGGTAACGGTGTCGTGTTTGATGGTTTATCATTGGGAATTGAAAGTGCCGTTTGTAATGTTACAGGTACAGGAACACTCGATGTTTCACGGATTCGGAAAAATACAACGACTAACCTTGTTACACAGTTTAATATCAATCGCGATATTAATATCCGTTTTAATGCAAGTTCACAGACACAGATTTATAACAATACCGCAAACACACGATTTGATGTCACGGTTGCTGCAGGGGCTACCTTAAATCTTACAGCAAGTGGAGCCTTAACCGGAAATGCAGCTATTGATGGCGATTTAGTTAGTGGTGGCGCAACGCAATCTGCCGGAAGCTTTACGATTAACGGCACCATGGTCGTTACCGGTATAACATATCTAGTTACAAATAACTCCTCTGTAAACATTACCGGAAATATAAGCACTGCAGGCTCTACTACAGTGACCGCTACAACAACAGCGGCAATGACCGTTGGTGCTACAGTAATTGGCACAGGAACGGGAGCCGGCGTTTTTCCCTATGGAACTGTAATTACAGCTATTGTAAATGGAACAACTTACACCGTATCGAATGCAGCACTAACGACCGTTTCCGGTTTTTCAATTAATACAGGCGGGGCATGTTCATGGACAATTAACAGCGGAGGTTTATTAAAAACGGCACAAGTGAGCACAGCATTTTCTACTCTTACCTGTACAACGGTTTTGGCTTCTGTTGTGGTTACAACAGCATCAACCGTTGGTTTGACTATTGGAATGGGTGTTGTGGGAACAGGAATTCCTTTAGGAGCTACAATTACTGCAATTTTAACCGGTACTACATTTCAAATAAGCGTGGGCGCTTCAGCGGCCGGAACAAATTCATTAAATGTTGGTGGTGGTAATGCAGGGCATCTTTTGCGTGTTATGCCAGGTGGGACATTTGAAATCACAGGAACCAGTGGATTTAACTTTGATCTTCCTACAACAAACAATACATATGATGTGCAGAACGGAAGCCTCACGGAATACTCTGCTCCCGGCCCTCAAAACGTTCCTTTAATTCCGGCGGCCACTAGTACTGCTTTTGGAAACAGTACAAATGCCTATGGCTATTTAAAGATTTCCGGTACAGGAATAAAAAACATGTTTTCTTCCGGCACGATTTATAAAATTTCTAATGATTTGAATATTGTTAATACTACAGGAACACCAACTTTGGCAACCAACAATAAAAACATTCAAATGCTTGGGGGCAACTGGTATAATTATAATCAAACAGGATTTGACGAGGGGTTTGGTATTGTATTTTTTATGGGATCAAATTTGCAAACCATTACCACTACCGGCGGCGAGAGATTTTACAGACTTACTTTTCAAAAAACATTAAACTCGACACTTCAATTTAATAGTCCCGTTAATGTAATCAACATACTTGCCTGGGCAGCGACAGCCGCTTTCAACGGCCCGATTTTTTTGAATGGTAACAGACTTACGATTGAAAATCCGGCGGCCACGGCTATTAATAATGGGGCTAGCGCCGGAAAATATATTATTTCAGAGACGATTAACAACTCCTCCATTGTGCAATGGAATATTGTAACAGTTGCTTCGGTGAGTACATATGTCATACCGTTTGGCAAGCCGGGAGTTCCGGATTACATTCCGTTTACATATAGTATAGCGGCAGGAACAACAGTTGGAAATCTTTCTGTTGCTACCTATGGAACACCGGCGACTAATTTGCCTTTACCTGTTTCTCCTTATTTGGTGACCAATCTTGGTAGTTTAATTGGACTAACGCCCAATAATCAAGATGCAACAGTCGATCGTTTTTGGGAAATTGATGCCACAGCAGCTACACCACCGATTGCGACTGTAACGTTTGTGTATGCGCCATCTGAATTGCCAAGCATTGTTCCTTACAATGATCCGAATCAGATTTTATCACAATGGTATGATAAACCCACGGATTCCTGGATGCCTTCGATTCCCGGGCAGAGCAGCACAACTTTCCAAAACACGACGCCTGGTTTAAATACCTATGGAGCGTGGACACTTTCGGCCCTTGTTTCTCCATTGCCAATAAAGTTGCTTAGTTTTTCAGCTAAACCAAATGATGAAGAGGTTGATTTAAATTGGACAACAGCAACAGAAACCAACAACGACTTTTTCACTATAGAAAGAAGCGCCAACGGCAAGGATTTTTCTCTGATTGGCATTAAGAAAGGCGCAGGCAACAGCACAACAGTTTTGGGTTATAGTGCGATTGACAAAGAGCCATTGCCGGGTATCTCTTATTATCGTTTAAAGCAAACAGATTTCGATGGCAAGTTTTCTTACAGTAACACAATTGCTGTAAAATTCTCTGGGGATCAAAGACTTATAATTCAAGCCGGACCAATTCCTGCAACAGATAAAATCATTTTAACGTGTTTTGGAGCCGACCATTTTTCACCTGAATTATATCAAATAGACGGTCGTTTAGTGAAAATTTATCCGACAGTATCGAGCGGAATGAACGAATTAGACATTTCAGACCTCTCAAAAGGAAGCTATATTTTGCGCGTAAATTCTGACTTTAGTCAGAAAAGTTTGCGGGTAATAAAGGAATAACTAACTTGCGGTAAGCCTTTATTGACAGGGCTTTCAAGAAGATCAAAAGAATATTAATTCGTTAAAATAGAATTATTGTTTGATTAAAATACAAAGAAGAATTTTGTCTTTGATATTAATCGGACACTATATTTTGTTCTGAATAATTTACCTACGCTAAACAAAAACCAACATAACATGATTAACGCTCTACTTAATTACTCTGCGAACAGAAAATCTATTATTCAGAAAGCATTGACACTTGTCTGCTTGTTTACAATCTTTATTGTTTTACCGTCACATTCTCAGGTGACAATGACAACATCGGGAAGTTATTCTCAAAATTTTGATGGACTTCCGAGTACAGGATCGCCTGTATGGACAGACAACTCAACACTTGCTAATTGGTATGCACAACGTAGTGCTAGTACAGGCACAACGATTATTGCAAGTGATGGCAATACCACTTCAGGAGGCTTGTATAGCTTCGGAACCATTGCTTCGACAGAACGCGCTTTAGGAACAATTGGTTCCGGAACACCGAAGAACTTTGCATACGGAATTGTGTTTCAAAACACTTCAGGTATAACAATAACAGACATCAAGGTTTCCTATAAATTGGAGCAATGGAGAGTTGCCACCACATCAACTCAAACCGATTCTTTTTTTTATAAAACAAGTTCTTCTCTAATAACATTGCTTAATCCTGGATTAAGCTTAAGTAATGGTTGGACAAATGTGGCAAGCTTGAATGGAATCAGTCCCACAACCAGTGCTACAGCGGCTCCAATTGACGGTAATAATGCATTAAATCAGGTATCGTTTACCAATGTTTCAATCCCGGCACTTTCTTTAGCTAATAACAGTTATATTTTCATCAAGTGGGACGATATTGATCACACTGGTTCTGATCATGGTCTTTCTATTGATGACGTGACCATCACGTGGACAATTACTCCAACCTCAACAGCGACTTTAGCAAATATTACACAGCCATCAGGTTCAATTACACAAGGAGCTACAGATGCGGTTTTATCGGGCTTTACATTGTCAGCAGACGTTGCGTCTGATTTTACTACAGTAACAGTTAGTACGACAGGAACAGCAACATCAACAGATATTTCGAATGTTCGTGTTTTCAGAGATAACGATGGCAACGGTGCAATTAATGGCTCTGATGCAGCGGTATCAGCATCTGCACTTGCGTATGCAGCATCAATGAATTTTTCAATTACCGGCGAAACCGGAATAACAACAGGAAGAAATTATTTAATCGTAGCTGACATTGCTCAATCAGGAATTTCAACCGCGGGTCGCACAACAACTGCAAGTGTTGGCAGTGGCGCATTCGTTACAACGGCAGCAGCAAACTTGGGCAGCGCAACTGGAAACAGCCGAACCTTGATAGCGCCGAATCCAACTCAATTAGCGATAACGAATATTAATCCCGCATCGCCATTTACAAATACTGCATTTAGTGTTACAGTTCAGTCGCAAGATGCTAATGGTATTGTATCAGCGGTTACGTCAAATACATCTGTTTCAATTACACTTGCTTCCGGTACAGGAAATCTAACAGGAACATTAACGGGTGTTATTGGTATAGGAACAAGTCAGGTTATTATTACAGGAGTTTTATATGATGTTGCTGAGACAGGAGTAAGTCTTACAGCAACACGTACTACGGGAGATATTCTAACAGCGGGAACAAGCGGAACTTTTGCGGTAACAGTAAACGTTACATCGATGATTTTTGTAAGTGCAAGTATAACACCATTCTCTACGGCAGTTGGAACACCATCGGGAACTCAAAGTTATTCTGTTTCGGGATCTAATTTGAACATTGGAGCAGGGATATCAATTGCTCCTCCGGCAGCTTTTGAAATATCCGGCAACGGTGGAACATCATGGACTGTGTTTCCTAATAGTTTAACCATTGCAGACATTGCTGGTGTAGTTAGTCCAACATCAATATTGATACGATACAATCCTGCAGCATCAGGAAGTAATTCAGGAAACATTCAACATACAAGTACAGGTGCTACGCAAGTGGACCTTGCAGTAAGCGGATCGGCAATTGAAGCAGAACCTAACACACAATCAGTAATTACTTTCGGAGTAGTTTCGGGAAGTAGTATAGAAGTTAATTTCGGTGGAGGTAATGGTACAAGCAGGGTTGTAGTTGCTTCATTAAGCCCAATTACATTTTTGCCTGGCGACGGTGCTGGTATTGCAGGAACAGTAAGCGCGAATTTCACTTTAGCAACAGATCAGGGTGCGGGCAACAAGGTTGTTTATGACGGATCATTAAATACTGTTACAGTTACTAATCTTTCAGGAAGCACATTATATTATTTTGCAGTTTATGAATTTAATGGAAGTGGAGTTACAGCAAACTACTTCACTTCGTCTCCCGGACTTGGCAATAAATCAACAATTGCTTCTGAACCGGCGAGTTCAGCAACAACATCCTTTACACGCATTAAAGAAACAGAATTATATATTTCTTTTACCGGGGGCAGTGGTCCAAACAGAATGGTGGTTGTGAATTCAGCTGCGGTTACATTTACTCCAATTGATGGATCAACTTACACCGGTGCAAATACTGTATTTACCTCTGCAACAGATCAAGGTGGGGGCAATAAAATTGTGTACGATGGAACAGCAACTTCTGTTATTGTAACAGGGTTGACTCGCGGAACAACTTATAATGTTCATGTTTATGAGTACAATGGAACAAGTTTGGCGACGAATTATTTAACATCGACATTTGGAAATGCTACAGGCACAACTCCTGACTATATTAGTTATTCAACAGGAACATATACTCAAGATTTTAATGGATTAAATGTTTCCGGTTCTTTTGGAACAACCGGTTTTGGACAAGGACCATATTATGTTTCAACTCCACCAATGAATGCAACATCAGCTACCGGTTGGCAGATATTGAATCAACTTTCCGGAGATATTAAATGGACTGTTGATGCAGGTTCCGGAACAGGAGGAAGTGCATATAGTTACGGATCTGCCGCTTCAACTGACAGAGCGCTTGGTGCATTAAGTAGCGGAACAGTGATACCGGCATTAGGAGCCGTCTTAGTTAATAACAGCGGCGGACCATTATCGGATGTTACAATAACATTTGTCGGAGAACAATGGAAATACGCTGCAAGCGTAGCAGGTACACTTACTTTTGAATATCAAATTGGAGGTTCGGACATTTTAACCGGAACATTCACAACTGTAAATGGATTGAACTTTACTTCTCCGGTTACAGCAGGAATAGCAGGACCACTTGATGGAAATGCAGCGGCTAATAGAACAGCGGTAAACTATTCCTTTACATTAAGCGGAAACTGGCTACAGGGTCAAACACTAGCAATTCGTTGGAAAGACTTTAATGATTCAGGTTCAGATGACGCTTTAGCAATTGATGATTTTACGTTTTCCGCAACCGGTCCACAAACACCACTTACACAAGATAACAACATTTCATTCTTCACTACGCTTACAAATGCAACAGGAGTAAGTTGGACGAATGGCGACGGAGTAAGTCGTATAGTGAAAATGAATACAGTAAACTCATTTACAGATCCGACAGATGGAAACACATACACCGGAAATACAGTTTATGGTGGAGGTGAACAAGTAGTATTTGATGGCCCGGGAAGTACGGTAAATATCACCAACCTAACTCCGGCTACTCAATACTTCTTCCGCGTATATGGTTACAATGGAACAGGTGTTGCAACAAAATACAATGTGACAACAGCAGCATTAAATCCTAACAATATTATAACAGCCGCTCCTTCTTTCCCAACTCAATTAGTTGTATTGGATGTGAATGGCGGACTAGACGTTGTAGTGAATCAACCATTCACCGTTACAATTCAGTCACAAGACGGCGCGGGAAGTCCGCAGAATGTAACTCAAAATACAACAGTTGACCTTACTGTTTTTGCCGGATTCGGTACTCTTGCATCTGGTAATACAACCGGGGTTATAACCAGCGGAACAAATACAATTACAATTTCCGGAATTATTTACGATTATGCTGAACCGGGAGTTACTCTTAATGCTGCAGCAACGGCAGGCGACGTTTTAACGGATGGCCAAACAACAATATTTACAGTTTATGATATTGCATCAGATTTACAATTTGCCAACACTCCCGCAAACGGAGTAGTAGGGCTTCCTGTTAATCCGTTTTATGTTTATGCGGTTAGACCTGATGCAACAACAGATCCTTATTATGTAGGTTCTGCAACAATCACAGTTTTTGTTGGCCCGGGTATAATTTCAGGAACACTTACTGAACCATTTGTAAATGGCATAGCAACATTCTCTAACGTTGCTTTCAGCTCTGTCGGAACGTACGTTCTTGAAGCAACTTCCGGAACATTAAATTCTACATTAAGCTCTAACATTTTAATTAATCCACCAATTGCGTTTACTGAATTAGTGGTGCCGCAATATATTGGAAGCAAAACAACAGGAGGAGCAAGTGGAACAAATACTGACCGTACACCAATTGCAGCTTGTTTCCAAATAGACAATTTAACTCCAAATACAACTTACAATGTTGCGGCAGGAATCGGATTGGTGTCTGAAGTAAACACAACCTTAGGTGCAGGTTCCCTTTGGAATGGAACAGCATACTCAGGACAAATTAGAAGTGCAGCATTCACGACAGATGCGAATGGCGCATCTGGTCCTGTATGGATTTATATTCAACCATCAGCTAACCAGACTCGTTTCGGTGGTGGCGAAATACATAATATCCGCATTGCTTATTCTACAGGCTCGTTTGGATCTAATATTGTTCCAAACTTCATCACAACAAAAACGATAACAGCACTTGATATTGCTAACGGCACACCAATTACTGCGGCAACTACTGACGACGGAGCTTTCTTAACCGGAGCATTGAGTGCATGTATCGGTGGAAAATATATTTTAATTTATGATAATACGAGTGGAACCGGTGATCCAATGTTTGTTTACCAGGCAAATCCATCTACTCCAAATCAACCAACACAAGTAACACTACCGGTATCTGTCGATCAGATTTTTATGGGAACAGCAGCAGCAGGAACATTTGCAGCCGTGTATCCAATTGGAGCAAACAATGCAAACGGAGTAAGAAGAGTAGAAGCTCGTAATGCAGATAATACAATTGCAGCTTTTGCTACATCTGCAACAGGAATCTGGCCGGGAGGAACAAATACTACAACAGCAACAAGAAGAGCGGTTGTTGCTCTATCGGCAACTGACGTAAATCTTTCTTCTGTTACGGTATCTGCAAGTGCAACTGATGTACTTTGCTTTGGAATGGCTACAGGAACAGCAGCTGCCACCGCTTCATCTGCAAATTCACCAATAACATATTCATGGTCACCGGGTCTTGAAACAACAACTTCGATTTCAGGACTTGTTGCCGGAACATATGTTGTAACTGCTACCGATGCGATTGGATGTACTGCAAGTGCAAGTGCTACAGTAAACCAACCGACAGATCTTGTAATAGTTGGTCAGGTTACGAATACGGGTTGTGCAGGCGGAAACACAGGTGCAGTTGACATTACAGTTGCAGGTGGAGTTCCATCTTATACATTCTTATGGAGTGGAAGTGAAACAACCGAAGACTTAACCGGACTTGCTGCAGGAACATACTCTGTACTTGTAACGGATGCTAATGGTTGTACAAAATCTGCAACGTTTACGGTTATCACACAAAATTCAAATCCAACAATCAATGCAACAGCAACACCGGCAACAATATGTGCAGGCGAGTCTTCAACATTAGAAGCAACAGGTGCTTTAACTTATGCATGGTCACCAACAGGAGACATTGTTCCAACTACAGGGGCTATTGTTATAGCTACTCCAACAGCAACTACAACTTATTCAGTTGTTGCAGTAGACAACAATGGTTGTCAAAGTATAGGAACCGTTACATTAACAGTAAATCCGTTACCGGTAGTTTTAGTATCACCGACAACGTCATCAATATGTGATGGGTCTACAGTAACACTTACGGCTTCAGGCGCATCAACTTATGCCTGGTCACCTACATCAGGTTTAACACCAACAACAGGTGCAGTTGTAGCAGCGACGCCTTCTGCAACTACTATTTATACCGTTACAGGAACATCTGTTGACGGATGTGTTGCAAGTGCAAGTACAACAATTAACGTAACTAGTGTAAGCGCTCCGACAGCTACAACTCCGGTTGTGTATTGTCAGAATGCAGTAGCATCTCCACTTTCTGCAACACCGATTGGTGGTAACGAACTTTGGTGGTACACCGCTCCGACAGGAGGAAGTGGTAGTTTGATTGCCCCTACTCCTTCAACAGCAGCAGCGGGATCAACTACTTATTATGTCTCTCAGCAAGCAGCAGCTCCTTTAAGTATTGCTATTAATGGATATATGGATAATACCGTTCCGGATGAATTTGCTTTTGTAGCATTAAGTAAAATTCCTGCAGGAACTGTGATTTACTTTACTGATAATGGATACATCACAACACCGGTTCTTCCTGCAACAATAGGTTTCCGTGGTGCAACAGCATTGAATGCAAAAGGAAATGAAGATATGACCAAAATTACAGCAATCAATACAATTGCTGCCGGTACAGTAATAAGAAGTTATGTTTCTACAGCAGATTATTCCTGGACATTTACCGGACCAATTACGTGCTCTACTTGTACAACAGTCAGCAATTATTCAGCGTTAGCTTTTGCAGCTGCAAATGACCAGATCTATGCATTTACCAGTACAACAACAGATAATCCATTGTTCAATATTGCTCAACAAGTACATTTGTATGTATTCGATGATAGTAATGCATTTGAATCAGCAACTTCAACAGCAACCGGTGCAATTCCTCCGGGACTTACAGCGGGTGTAACAGCCAATACATTCCCATTTGCTTCGTCTAACTATGTGAATTTAAATAATGATGGATTAACAAGAACGATTGCTGCTTGGCGTACTTATATGTCACTAAGTTCTAATTATACAATAGGAACAGGGGTTGGACCAGGAGTGCCTTCAGCTAGTTTAAATGTTGACCTTGGTTGCGAAAGTGCACGTACGCCAATTGTTGTTACAGTGAACGAAGCACCAGTTGTAACAGCAACTCCAACAGCTATTCTTTGTAATGGTGGTACATCAGTAGTAACAGTTACTGCAACAGCAGGATTGGCTCCGTATACAGGAGAGGGAACATTTACTGTAACTGCCGGATCACATACATATTCTGTTTCGGATGCGAACAGTTGCTCGGGATCAACAACAATTTCAATTACAGAGCCAACTGCTGTTTCAGCATCAGCAGTATTGACTACACCAATTTTATGTAATGGAGGAACAGCAACAGTTACAGTTTCTGCAACAGGCGGAACATCTCCTTATACAGGAGAAGGAGTCTTTACTGTTTCAGCAGGAACTCATTCTTATACAATTACAGATGCGAATCTTTGTACTGGAACAACGTCGATAACAGTAGCTGAACCTGATGCAATTATTGTAACAGCAACAGAAACTACATCGATTGTTTGTCCGGGTGGTACAGCAACAGTTACCGTATCTGCAACAGGCGGAACATCGCCTTATACAGGAGAGGGAGTCTTTACTGTTTCAGCGGGAACTTATACTTATACAATTACTGACGCTAATCTATGTACAGGCTCAACTTCAATTGTAATTTCGGATCCGGCATCGGTATCGGCGACAAGTTTTGCGCCAACTTCGGGTTGCGAAGGCTCAATTGTATCAATTTTTGGCACAAATTTAAATCTGGTGACAAGTGTTGACTTGAACGGAATTTCAGCTATATTTGGGTATATCAACCCGGGAGAAATTCAGGTAACGATTCCTCCGTCTGCGACAAGTGGGTTGTTTAATTTATACACAGCTGCGAATTGTACTTCAAGTACAGCTGCTAGCTTCACAGTAACAACATGTTCAACGGGAATGGTATTAAATCTTAAAGCATTTTTGCAAGGTTTCTACATCGGTGGCAGTCAAATGAACCCGGCGTTAGCATATGAAGGTGTTCCGGGAGCAACGGGTCTTGAAGCAGATACAATTCAGGTTGATATTTATGACGAGTTTACGTTTGCGCCTGCAGGATCTGCTAAAGCGGTCTTGATGACAGATGGTACAGCAACAGTAACAATCAATGGTGCTGATGCCAATTACTTTATTTCAGTACGTCATCGCAACAGTGTTATAACATGGTCTTCTGTAGCTATTCCTTTTGCATCAGCAACTCCGGTTAGCTATGACTTCACAACAAGCCAAACTCAAGCTATGTCAGGATGGATGGCAGATGATTACTCAGAAGGTATTTATTCAATCTTCTCCGGTGATATCAACCAAGATGAATGGGTCGATGCCAATGATTATCCATTCTTTGACATTGACAACTCATTGGGATTATGTTGTGACTATTACGCAACCGATTTAAATGGCGATGGTTTCGTGGACGCAAATGATTATCCATTCTTTAGTATTAATAATGATAACGGAGTATTCTCAATTCATCCATAAAAACAATAGGTGGTGTTGGATCGGCCCAGAACTAACACCACTTATTTACATTAACCAAAAAGAAAAATATAACCAATAAACTATCAATACATGAAAGTAATTACACGGCTAATTAAGCGAGCAGCCTTCCTCGCTCTTCTTGTTATTTTAACAGGACTTGCTAATAGTAATGCACAGACATACTCTATGCAAATTTCCGGCTGTGTTGCAACGGCGAACAGACTTGAGTTTGATGTCTTCCTGAGCAATGCCGGTCCCGCTACAATGCAAATTAACTCAACGGTAATTCGTTTGACTTTTGGCTCAGCGATTCTTCCTACTATAGGAACAAATACCATTACAATTGGTTTTGTTAATGATGGAAACTCAGGCATGCCCTTAGTGTGGCCTCCGAACCTTACACCTGCTTTTACATACACTCCTTCCATTCGACAGTTTTCTGTATCTACGAATACCGGTACCTATTTGAACGGCGCAACATGTGCCGCTCCAAATATTCCTGTTGGCGGATCACTTAAATTAGGTCGTTTCTTTATTCAAAATTCTCAAAATTTTGTTGCCGGTGCATCCGTAGGATTTGCCTGGGCGGCAACATCGTCAGGTATCCTTTATTTAAATTGTTCAGGTACTGTATCATCTGCAGCATCCTTGATAAAAACATTGTCACCCCCTTGTTCATTGTCAATTCCAACAAGTGGTTGTGCAATTGCAGCTTCAATTCAATCGCAAATCGACAACGTATGCTTTGGTGGAACTACAGGTTCTGCAACAGCTACATCAACAGGTGGTGTTGCACCGGTAACTTACTCATGGAGTAATGGTCAAACAGGAGAAACAGCAACAGGATTAGCAGCGGGAACTTATACCGTTACTGCTACTGATGCCAATTTGTGTTCTTCAACATCGTCTGCTATAATCTCACAGCCGGCATCGGCACTGACAACTTCAACTACTGCATCTGCTTGCGATAGTTATGTGTGGTCAGTAGATGGAGCAACTTATACCACTTCGGGAATCTATGTTGTTCACACTACTTCAGGAAACGGTTGCGATATTACGAATACTTTAAACTTAACGATCACGCCAAGCACGACAAATACAACTACAGCATCTGCATGTGATACTTACACTTGGACGGCAAACGGTCAAACGTACACTACTAGTGGAACATACACATCAGTAACAGGTTGTCATACAGAAATTTTAGAATTAACAATCACACCAAGTACAACAAATACAACGACGGCATCTGCATGTGATACTTATACATGGGGAGTTAATAGCCAAACGTATACTACAAGCGGTACTTATACTTCAGTAAACGGTTGTCACACAGAAGTGTTGAACTTAACGATCACACCAAGCACTTCAAATACAACTACAGCATCCGCATGTGATACTTATACATGGGGAGTGAATAGCCAGACGTATACAGCAAGTGGTACTTATACATCGGTAACGGGTTGCCATACAGAAGTGTTGAACTTAACAATCACACCAAGTACGTCAAATACAACAACAGCATCTGCATGTGATACTTATACATGGGGTGTAAATAGCCAGACGTATACAACAAGCGGTACATACACATCAGTAACCGGTTGTCATACAGAAATTTTAAATTTGACAATTACTCCTAGTACAACTAACACTACGACAGCTACTTCATGTGGCACTTATGTTTGGTCGGTAAACAGTCAATCATATACTGTAAGCGGAACATATACATCTGTTAGTGGTTGTCATACAGAAATTTTGATTTTGACGATTACGACAAATGCAACAAATACAACTACAGCATCAGCTTGTGATTCTTACACATGGGCGGTGAATAGTCAGACGTATACAACTAGCGGTACTTATACATCAGTAAACGGTTGTTTGACAGAGGTGTTGAATTTGACAATTACAACAAGTACATCGAATACAACTACTGCATCTGCATGTGCAACATATACATGGGGAGTGAATAGCCAGACGTATACAGCAAGTGGAACTTACACATCGGTGAGCGGTTGCCATACAGAAATCTTAGTTCTGACAATCACGCCAAATACATCAAACACAACAACAGCATCTGCATGTGATACTTATACATGGGGCGTAAATAGCCAAACTTACACAACAAGCGGCACTTACACATCAGTTAGCGGTTGCCACACAGAAGTGTTGAATTTAACAATCACTCCAAGTACATCCAATACAACTACGGCAACAGCATGTGGTTCTTATACTTGGGGAGTAAATAGCCAGACGTATACTGCCAGTGGAACTTACACATCAGTAAGCGGTTGTCATACAGAAATTTTGGTTCTGACAATTACAACAAACATTACAAATACAACTACAGCATCAGCTTGTGATTCTTACACATGGGCGGTGAATAGTCAGACGTACACATCTAGCGGCACTTACACATCGGTTGTAGGATGTTTAACAGAAGTGTTGAATTTGACAATTACGCCTAGTACATCGAACACAACAACAGCATCTGCATGTGGTTCATATACATGGGGAGTAAATAGCCAGACGTATACAGCTAGCGGTACTTACACATCAGTAAGCGGTTGTCATACAGAAATTTTAGTTCTGACAATCACGCCAAATACATCAAACACAACAACAGCATCTGCATGTGGAACATATACATGGGGAGTAAATAGCCAGACGTATACAGCTAGCGGTACTTACACATCAGTAAGTGGTTGCCATACAGAAATCTTAGTTCTGACAATCACACCTATTACATCGAATACGACAACAGCATCTGCATGTGGTTCGTATACATGGGGAGTAAATAGCCAGACGTATACTGCCAGCGGTACTTACACATCAGTGAGCGGTTGTCATACAGAAATTTTAGTTCTGACAATCACGCCAAATACATCGAATACAACAAGTGCAACTGCATGTGGTACGTATACATGGGCAGTAAACAGTCAGACATATACTTCAAGCGGCACTTATACATCGGTGAGCGGTTGTCATACAGAAATTTTAATATTGACAATTGTTCCGGGTACATCGAACACAACAACACTAGCTGCTTGTGATAGTTACACATGGTCGGTAAATAGCCAGACGTATACTGTGAGTGGAACATATACGTTTGTGAGCGATTGCCATACTGAAATATTGAATCTTACAATTAACCCAACACCGGCACCTCCGGCAATTGTTATGGTTAATAATTGTAATGCAACAACAACATTGTCAACAACAGCAACAGGTTCATTGTTGTGGAGCAATGGTTCAACGGCTTCTAGTATTACTGTTGGTGTAGCGGGACTTTATTCAGTTACACAATCAGTAAATGGTTGTACTTCTTCTGCTAGTTTTGCAAATGCAAATCCTATCGTGACATTGAGCGCATCAGCATCGGTTCAAGGTTCTATCGTTTGTTTCGGTGGCTCAACAACTGTTACTATTTCTGCAGCGGGTGGAAC
>CAYHCU010000004.1:0-40151 GCA_964355035.1 uncultured Flavobacteriales bacterium
AATTAAAAGTTGTTACGATGAAGGAACAAGAAAAATATCGTCACGGGAAAAAATTTGCACTTACTCTTGGAATTAAAGCGGCGAAAAACGAATACTTGTTATTTACAGATGCAGATTGCATTCCTGCAAGTAAAAATTGGTTGTCTTTAATGCAGCGTCACTTTGCAAGAAATACAGAAATCATTTTAGGCTATGGCCCTTATCAAAAAGAAAAAGGTTTTCTGAATAGACTGATTCGTTACGACACATTTTATATTGCAATTCAATATCTCTCTGCTGCTTTAGGGAAAAATCCATACATGGGAGTCGGAAGAAATATGGCTTATAAGAAAGAATTGTTTTTTCGAGGTAAAGGATTTGCTAAACACAATCATGTTCTCTCCGGCGATGATGACCTTTTTGTCAATCAAAATGCTACTCCGCAAAATATTTCTGTGGAATTAGACCCTGAATCTTTCACTTTTTCTGAAGCAAAAAAAACGTTTGGTACTTGGTTTTCTCAAAAAAAACGGCACATGAGTACAGCAAGGTATTATAAAAGCTCTCATAAGCTCTTTTTATTGATCAATTCTTGCAGTTCTTTCCTGTTCTATATCATGTTGATTACCTTGGTTGTATTGCGTTTTGATTGGAGAATACTTGTATCTTTATACACAGGAATGATACTACTAAAATTGCCAATCGTTTATTCGTGTAGTAAACGATTAAAAGAAAATGATCTCGTTTGGTTTTTCCCTATTTTGGAAATCCTTCACATTGTATTGCAACCGCTCTTTTATACTGCTAACATCTTCTCAAAACAAAAATCATGGAAGTAAACCCAAACCTCTCCGAAAAAGCACAGATTGACTATAAGTTAGTTCAATTGGCTGTTAAAGGTGATCAAAAAGCTTATGCGGAGTTAATGTCTCGCTATAAAGATTCGATTTACTTTATGCTTTTGAAAATGGTTAACAATCGTGATGATGCCGACGATTTAACAATTGAAGCGTTTGGAAAAGCTTTTAAAAACCTTCATCAATATACTCCTGATTTTGCTTTCAGTACATGGTTGTTTAAAATTGCTACGAATAACTGTATCGACTTCATTCGCAGAAAAAGAAAGTTCACATTCTCGATTGATAAGAATATGGAGAATGACAATGGACAAGAAATGCAGTTTGAAATCAAATCGCCTATGCTCGATCCGGAAGAGAAGATGATCAGAAAGCAAAAAGCACTTTTAATGCGTGATGTCGTTGAGAAATTAAAACCTCGGTATAAGCGTTTGGTTGAACTACGCTATTTTCAGGAACGCTCGTACGAAGAAATTGCTGATGAATTAAAACTTCCTCTTGGAACAGTTAAAGCACAACTTTTCCGCGCTCGTGAATTTTTGTATCAGATATTGAAGAATCAGGAAGAACAAATCTAAAATAATTTCGGAATTTGGATTTCGGATTTCGGATTGTGTAGCGCAATCCGCATTCCGCAATCCGCATTCCGCAATCTCATTCAATTGTTAATCACCAACCACTTCCCTAACCTTACAGCAAAGCAAAGCAAGCAATTCGCTCAACTGAAGGATTTATATGAATACTGGAATGAACGGGTCAATGTTGTTTCCAGGAAAGACATTAAAGAAATTTATTTACATCATGTTTTGCACTCTTTGGCAATAGCGAAACTGATTACTTTTAAACCCGGGACTTCAGTTTTGGATATTGGCACCGGTGGTGGATTTCCCGGAATCCCTCTTGCAATTCTTTTTCCTGAAGTGCGATTTTATTTGGTCGATTCTGTCGGCAAGAAAATTTCTGTCGTCAATGAAGTAGTGAAGGGCATTGGCCTTACCAATGTTACTGCCGAAAAGAGCAGGGCGGAAGAACTTACAATGAAAGCTGATTTTGTTGTGACCAGAGCTGTTGCCCCAATTAAGGACATTGTTCAATGGTCGGCCAAATTGATTAAGAGGGGTGGGAATAACGACTTCCAAAATGGCTGGATTCTGCTCAAAGGAGGGGATTTAACACAGGAAATTCAACTTTCAGGCAAAATTGCCGATGAATTCGAAATTAGTCATTGGTTTGCTGACGATTTTTTCCTCGGTAAAAAGATTGTTTATATAACTGCCTGAAATTCAATTAGAGGCATTTTTTGAATAAAAAGATGATTTGTTTGTATATTTTGAATTAAAGTTTACCTTTGCCGTCCTGTTTTTAGAGTAATAGAAGAATAATATGAAAAGGACATTCCAACCTTCCACCAGAAGAAGAAAAAATAAACATGGTTTCCGTGCGCGTATGGCCACGGCTAACGGTCGTAGAATCTTATCTGCTCGTCGCAGAAGAGGTCGTAAAAAACTATCTGTTTCCAGCGAAACCAGCAATAAATAATTTTGTCGGGTAAGTAGTGTGTGGTAATTTTTGAGTGTGCCAAAGTATTGGTAAAAATTCAGAAATCTCCATTGCTACTTACCCTTTTTACTTTTGAATTTTTATTTTTGAATTTTCACTTTAATGATGTTGACAGTTATTCTGAAAGAATCTTGTAGGTTTATCCCTCTCACCCCCTTCCTAAAAAGCAACACGAAGGTCATTCTGGAAGAACCTTGTAGGTTTCTAAGAACGACAGCAAATGATTTACAATTTTCCTTCCTGTCTCCTATTTCATGTGAGAACAACTTTAAGTACGATAGATAACAAAATCCGATTCTCCTTTTGTCTACTAATAGATGTGAGTGAAATTTTGTTCACTCTCCGGAAAATGAATGTGACCTACGAAAACGCTCGCCTTATCCGAAATTCTACTTTTGGCGTGCTGTCGTTCCAAGAGACCTACGAGTTCCTTACAGGATGACACAGAAGCACTCGTATAAGGGAGGAATAGTAAAGTAAGGCTACAAGATTCCTTAGGAATTGGCTGTACATTTATTCACATGCCTCAACTGCAAACAAAATTTTGAACACTCTCGCAAATCAAGTAGCGCTCCAACTTTTAAAACTAACTTGTTTTGATAAAAGAGTAATTGGACAGACTCAACTTTTTACTTTTGAATTTTTACTTTTAACATCTTACCCCCAAACTTCCACTTACAACTTCCCCCTCAGCAAAAAAGCGACTTCCTTCAAATTCTTCTCTGAAATCAACTGATGTCCTGTTTGCAAAATATGCACATAGCAATTGCGGTTTATTCCTGATTTGAATTTGCTCCCAAGCGCCGGTGGCATCAGTACATCAAACTTTCCGAAGAAAAGATCGACTCGTGTTTCACCGGTGTTGATTAACTTTTTAATTTTTGAAATGTCCGGAATAATAAAACGATAGATCATCCATGTGTTGTAAACTTTCTCTCTTCGCAATTCAGTTTCTAAATTGTATTTAAGAAAACGAATTTTCTTTTCGTCAAGTAATTTTATTTTGCAAAGGAGTGCTGTGAAAGATAAAAGCCGGCTTGGGTCTTTTAAAACTTTGCCAAAGAGTTTTTTCCCAAAGTAATTTCTTGTCACAAAACGATACATGGTAGTTGGCTTTAAACCATCTGATGCTAAAAGAATCAATCGATCTACACGCTGATGAAAATGCTGATAAAAGGAAAGCGCAATCCGACCTCCTAAACTATACCCTAAAACATCGTAACTCACACTTGGGAATTTGCTCATCAAAAACTGATGTAGCCTCAAAAATCCGGCTTCATCCATCCCTTTTTCAACTTCATCGATAGTCGAACGGCTATTTCCATGGAAAAATAAATTTATTGAGAGGATTGTGTAATCCGGTAAAAATGTGCTTAACGGTTGAAATTCAGTAGCTTCATTATCGAAGCCATGGAAAACAAGCATTTTTTTTGGACCGTTTCCGTAGGTAAAAAGCTCAATAGTATGGTTATCAAATTTCAATTCTGTTCGCACCGTGCAAAATTACACGCTTTTTATTAGCTATTCCTATTTCTCTTCCACAATATTAACACCTTGTCAATAACATTCTCTCTGATAAACGAACTTTAAAACGTAATTTTGCGTGACTTTTTTTAGCCGATAAAGCTTGAAGTCTCTAACCATTTAATCGCCTGTTATGCCAAGAGATAATTCCATTAAATCAGTACTTATTATCGGAAGTGGTCCGATCGTCATCGGACAAGCATGTGAGTTCGACTATGCAGGCTCGCAAGCTGCTCGTTCGTTACGCGATGAAGGGATTGAAGTGACTCTGATCAATTCGAATCCGGCTACAATTATGACGGATAAAGTCACTGCTGACAATGTTTATCTGTTGCCTTTGACGCGTAAATCCATCATTGAAATTTTAGAGAAACATAAAATTGATGCTGTGCTGCCAACTATGGGCGGACAAACTGCACTAAATCTTGCTATCGATTGTCAGAAGGGTGGTGTTTGGGATAAATACGGAGTGAAAATTATCGGTGTCGACATCGATGCTATTAATATGACGGAAGATCGGGAGAAATTTCGCATCAGGATGTTGGAATTAGGCGCAGGAGTTTGTAAAGGCCGAACTGCAACTTCCTTTCTGGAAGGGAAAGAAATTGCTCAGGAGATCGGTTTCCCATTAGTGATTCGTCCTTCATTTACATTAGGAGGTACGGGCGGAGGATTTGTAAATACAAAGGATGAATTTGATGCAGCATTGAATAGAGGCTTGCACGCTTCACCACTGCATGAAGTGTTGATCGAGCAGTCAATCAAAGGTTGGAAAGAATTCGAACTTGAATTACTTCGTGATGCTTCAGGAAACGTGATTATCATTTGCTCGATAGAGAATTTCGATCCGATGGGAATTCATACCGGCGACTCTATCACTGTTGCTCCGGCAATGACGCTTTCTGATGTTACCTATCAGAAGATGCGTGACCTTGCAATTAAGTGTATGAATGGTATTGGAAATTTTGCTGGTGGTTGCAATATTCAGTTTTCAGTGAATCCGGAAAATGAAGAAGATATTATCGTCATTGAAATCAATCCGCGTGTATCTCGTTCTTCTGCTTTAGCATCGAAAGCGACAGGTTATCCAATTGCAAAAATTGCCTCTAAACTTGCTATCGGTTATAACCTTGATGAGTTAAAAAATCAGATTACGAAAAATACTTCTGCTTTCTTTGAACCGACATTGGATTATGTAATTGTAAAAGTTCCGCGATTCAACTTTGATAAATTTGTTGGCACTGATCGACACCTTGGTTTGCAAATGAAATCGGTTGGTGAAGCAATGGGAATCGGTAGAAGTTTTCAGGAAGCACTGCAAAAAGCATGTCAGTCGTTAGAGATCAGACGTAATGGTCTCGGTGCTGATGGTCGTGAAGTTCGTGACAAGGATGAAATTCTTGATAGCCTGGAACGCCCGAGATGGAATCGCCTCTTTCATATTTACGATGCTTTCAAACTTGGTATTCCTTTCAATACTATTCAGAAACTTACTAAAATTGATCCGTGGTTTTTACGACAGATTGAAGACCTCATTCAATTAGAAAAAGAGATTGAAAAATATACAGTAGAAAATATTCCGCGTGACTTATTGATGGAAGCAAAGAAGAAAGGTTATGCTGACAGACAAGTTGCGCATTTACTTCGTTGTCTGGAAAGTCAGGTGTTTAAGAAACGCGGTGAATTAAAAATCCGGCGAGTGTGGAAATTAGTTGATACATGTGCTGCTGAATTTGAAGCGAAGACTCCATACTATTACTCTACATTCGATGAAGAGAACGAGAGTGTAAGATCTGATAAAAAGAAAATAATCGTTCTTGGCTCCGGTCCAAATCGCATCGGACAAGGAATCGAATTTGATTATAGTTGCGTTCATGGTGTACTTGCCGCCAAAGAATGTGGTTATGAAACCATCATGATCAATTGCAATCCCGAAACCGTTTCAACGGATTTTGATATTTCCGACAAACTTTATTTTGAACCTGTTTTCTGGGAACATATTTATGAAATCATCGAACATGAAAAGCCGTATGGCGTAATTGTTCAGTTGGGTGGACAAACTGCTTTGAAATTGGCTGAGAAATTAAACAAGTATGGAATAAAGATTATAGGTACCAGTTTCGATTCGCTCGATTTAGCAGAAGATCGCGGACGATTTTCTATGCTCTTGAGAGATCTTGATATTCCTTATCCGAAATTTGGTGTGGTTGAAAATGCCGATCAGGGAGTAGAGTTGTCGCGTGAATTAGGGTTTCCACTTTTAGTGCGTCCTTCGTATGTCTTGGGTGGACAATGTATGAAGATTGTTATCAACGAAGAGGAATTAGAAAGCCATATGCTTAAAATCCTTCATGACATTCCTGACAATAAAATATTGTTAGATCACTTTTTGCAAAATGCTTTAGAAGCGGAGGCCGATGCAATCTGCGATGGTGAAAATGTGTATATCATTGGAATGATGGAACACATCGAGCCTGCCGGTATTCACAGTGGTGACAGTAATGCTGTTTTGCCACCTTTTGATTTAAGTGATAGCGTTATCAAGCAAATGGAAGAGATCACACATAAAGTTGCAAAAGCGATGAAGGTAATCGGACTCATCAATATTCAGTTTGCGATTAAAGGCGAAAAAGTTTATGTGATCGAAGCCAATCCGCGTGCATCGAGAACTGTTCCTTTCATAGCCAAAGCCTACGATGAGCCGTATGTAAATTATGCAGCCAAAATAATGCTTGGAGAAAATAAAGTGACGGACTTTAAATTTAATCCGCGTAAAGCCGGATATGCAATTAAGGTTCCGGTTTTTTCATTCGATAAATTCCTGGATGTAAATAAAGAGCTTGGCCCTGAAATGAAATCTACCGGCGAAGCAATTTATTTCATCGACGATTTGAATGACGAATTTTTCCAAAAGATATATTCAGAAAGAAATTTATATTTATCCAGATAATCAGAGATTATGCAAGAGTTCATAATTATTTCCATCGTGATACTGCTCTTATTTCGTGCGCTGCGAAAATTTATTTTCTTCAATGCGCACACTGCCTTCAATCAAGCCGCACAGGATTTCATGAAACGCCAGGAAGATTCAGAGCGAATGAGAAAAGAGGAGGGAAGGGTTTATGTTGATACCAAAGCGAGGATTGGTAAGAATGATAAGTTTGATGATTATGAGGAGGTCAAGTAGGGATATGCGAGGTTTCAACTGAGAATGCCATTCCGCAATCCCAATACCGTTGGACCTTGATTATTGTGATTAGTATGATTTCGTTGATTAGCTGCTTCTGAATTATTGAGTGGTTTCAATTGAGGCTATAAATCCGAAATCCGAAATCCCAAATCCGAACTCCGAAATTCCAACAAGGCGTTGGACCTTGATTCATGTGATTAGTATGATTTAGTTGATTAGCTTTTTCCAAATTATTGTATTGTTGCAATAGCGGAAGGCAATCCGCATTCCGAAATCCTGTCTAGTGTGAAACCATGATCCGCATGTTCACTATTCGTAGTTTGCTGATCGCAATTCGAATTACGATCAGCAAACTACGATGGCTTACCTCAAAATCAACTTGTTTGTAAGCGTTTCCTGAGTATTGGAATCTGTTACTTTGATTAAGTAAAGACCTTTACTTAGAAGATTAGCATCAATTGAGCAATCGTAATTTATTTCCTTCTCGAAAATGTTTTCACCAATGGCATTCAACATTATCAAGTGCGCAATTTCGGCATTTGTTTTAACTTCTACCATGTTAGTGGAGATGTTATTAAAGACAAACAAATTTAAAGTTACGGATGGAGGAACAAACGAAAGAGTACTTTCTTCATTTCTTCTTCTTTCATTTTCGGAATTGCATATCGTAGTCGCTTCCTCAATGTTTTCAGGCAAAACGGAACCATTCAGAATTTGAATTTCAAGATTTACGTCGCACATAAAGCGATTTACAGCATTGATGTTGTCATCGCCTTCGTTCCATGTTGAAATAGTAGCTAATAAATCCAGGCAAGCATCTCTTCGACAAGCAATTCTCAATGTCTGCGCTTTATCCATACTATATTTAAAGCGAAAATCATAGTTGTTGTCCATTATTGCCTGGTCGATGAATTTGTCCTGAATTGAAATTATATTAGTGACAATTTCAGGCACATCCGTTTCAGAACAAATTAGTTCACCATTCTTAAAGGCATTGCCGAGGGCATCCATCATTTTAATATAGGTTAAACTAAGCAAGTATTTTTCCGGATTATCCGGATTTGTGTAGTTTTCATTGAGAATTTGATAGAACAAATAAGCTGCATCTTTATATTTATTCTGATCATTTGAATTCATTTTTTTAATCGCTTCTTTTGTCGCCAAGTTTAATTTTAAAGCTGAGAAGTCATCCGTATTAATTACATCACATGTCGGACAATTTTCTAATGGCGACTCATAAGCGCAAGGAAGAGTAGGACAAGCAGGTATAGCCTGACCACAGGCTGCAGGTGTTGATAGCGGGTATAAATCGGAAATAGTGTATGGGTTACCAATCGGATCTGTTAAATTGTAATCTAATGATGAAAATGTTCCTAGAGAATTCCATCGGTTTACATTGGCAAAAATAGTATAGGGAGGCGATAGAAGTATTCCATAAGCCGTTCGTTGACTAAACAAACTTGAAGGAGAAAGATCATTATAACCTTTGTTCAGCCACAGATACCAGCCTTTTATTGTGCGTATTGTATTAGCATTATTGAAGGCAGTTACGCTCGCTGTATTCGGAGTTGCCACCTGATCATCCATAAAAAGATTTGCGCCATAATTAAAAGTAATGCCGGTTTGATTAAAAGAGACAGAGCCACACTTAACATTTAAAGGACAATTGTCCACACGAACACCAATGTTATTGGAATTAATGTACGGGTCATCTAATGTCAGACTTGGTGTTGAGTTACCTTGCCAACGTATGCCGTTTGTGTTCGCGTTTGCAATGCCTCCACCTGTGTACCCTTCAGTAAATGTGGAAGGGAAGGACATTTGTCCACCATAAACTCCATAATAATTATTAAAGAAACTGCATTGAAATAAATTCAGCCCCTTATCATGTGCCAAAATCCCAAAAGTATTGTTTCTGAAAACGGAACCATAAATGTTTAATGGTGCTCCTCCATAGGTAAGATATGCGAATATTCCATATCGACCGTATTCGAAAATACAGCCGGTTATGGATATATTCGGTTGTCCGTAAAGATGCACACCACGATGACCATTATTCTGCCCAAATATATTACTTGTAAACTTTACATTATTAAAGTTAATGTTTGTCAATAAACCATCCGCTTGCATTCTTGCATTCGAATTGAAAACTACTTTGCCATTTGAAATATTGAAATTTAAGAGATTTGCCGGTGCGTAAAATGTTTCTTGGTCTATTTGTAAGACTTTTTGATTTGATGATGAGCCTACGATGTTTATTGAAGCAGACACTCCGGCGGTAATATTTCTGGAAGGGTAATGAGAAGCATTCCCAAATCGAATAAAGCCATGTTGCGAATTATGATGTTGAAAAGTAAAAGTTGCATTATTACCTATCTCTAAATCACCGTTGATTTCAATTGAACTGGTATAACTATCCAAATACACTTTTGCATTTTGTTCGAAAACAAGTTTGCCGGGATTGGTGGGGTCATCGTCTATAAGAATCTTCCCATTCCCTTTAAATGTTATATCTGCTCCTGCAAATAATTTCAAAATCCCGCCGGGTTTTACTTCAATTGTGCCATCCCATCCTCCATCACACGTATTCGAAATTATTCCATCAATTGTTAATATTGAACCGGCTTCAACAACAATTTTAGAAGTTTGCGGCATTGAAAGTTTACATTGAATATTAACAACCGAATTATTTTGAATGAAAATATCTTTATCCCATTTTATATCAAAGTCCCAATCTTCGTTTGAAGTAATTAACCATGGGTTGTTTGAATCGTAAGTACAAGAAACTAAATAACGACAGGCATTCTTTAATGCAAGTGCTCTATGACATTTTGCTATCTGCAAAGGTGATAAATAAGATTCATCTCGAAACCCTCCTAATAAATTGTTTGAAACTAAGTCAGTGGGAGACGCATAAGTATCAAATTCCCATGGCGGATAATTGGGGGGGTTGGTTTGGATAATAATGTGGCGCATTACCAGGATAAGGAGAGCCGAAAACGTCGTTGAACCAGTCACCATCATCTGGATCAGTTCCCATACCTGATAGCGAGGTAGCACAGTTGCCTCCTAAATAAGTATGACATAAATCTAAATTATGACCAATTTCATGTGCCATTTCTGTTGCCGAAGCATAGTTACTCCCGGGACTCCAAGACCAGACTCCCGGTAGAATTACATATAAATCACTAGTAAAATTGTAATTCGCACCTCTGGTTGCATATGCTAAACCATGTGAAGCTTCATTTATGAAAATATTTATGCAATTTAATCTTGCTGGATCGTTGTCATACAGGTATTGCATCAAAGCTGACCCATTAATAGAATGGTTAAGAATCGAATTTCTATAAAAATAAATCCCTTTTAAATCGAAATCTATAAATTTACTAGTCAATTCCGTAACACCGCTTATTGGATCGGACGGGGTGTTATTATTAACAAAGATATTTCGCATAGAATTAAAAATGTATGTTAATTGACCTAAATCTGCTGTCGTGAACCCATTATTCCCAAAATCATCTTGATAAATAATGAAATTAATTCCAATAACTTTGCTGGGACTATTACTAAAAGGTAAATATGTAGCGACTTTACTATATTTGTTTAGCCATGATGAGGATGTTCTATTGCAAGTAGAATTAGTGACATTTGCATTACCTATGGCAACAGGGCCAGCACAACTCCATGTGTACTGTGAGAATCCAGACTTTGTTAAGAAAATCAACAAAAGTAGGAGGAGAATTAAAATTCTGTGTGTTTTAATTTTTTTCATTTCAGTTGGATTTTAATTTATAAAAATAATTACTAAGGTTGCCTTATAATTCAACAAGCTAATTGTTGAGAAGTAAATACCTTGACTAAAAGTTGAAAAGTCAATTGGAATTTCAATTTGTTTATTGTTAAAGCCTATTATTTCAGAATTGTGAATAACTCTACCAATTAGATCAACTATTTTAAAATTTATTGTGCCACTTAATAAACTGCTTATCTTAGCGTTGAAAATTTTATTTTGGAAGTATCCACTCAATGAAAACAGTGGTTTATCAGAAATATTATTGTTATCTGTATTTGTAATTCCGTTTTCATTATAAATTAAAAGACCTTTGCCAAGCGTGCCAATAAATTTATTGTTAAAAGAGTCAATATATATTGAAGTTGAAAGTTCAATTTCGGATTGAAAGGGCACATTCGACGAATCATAAAATGTCCAGGTAAAGTTATCAAATTTCGAAATTCCGGTTGATGTGCAAACCCATTTATTCCCAATGGAATCAATGGCGACTTTTCCGGATTTAAAAAACGCTTTAGGTGAAATGTTCGATGTGTCAAAATTTATCCAAGAATTACCATCATATTTCTTTAAATGTCCTTCAAGGTCAGTAATCCATTTATTGTTTAAAGAATCAATGGCAATATCTCGCGGAAATCTTTCAAGTCCGGAATTTGAAGTGTCGAAAAGAGTCCAACTAACATCATCGAATGAAACCACCGACCCGATATTAGGTGCGCCGATCCTTGCATCGGCACAACTAAACCATTTAGTTCCCAGATGATCAATTGCAATGGACCAAATGTTCCCTAAAGGCATATTGCCTGTGTTGTTATATGAATAGTTTGTAAAGCTGATTCCGTCATATTTATATACACCATAATCTAAAGCACCTATCCATAAAACATCTGATTCAATTCCAAGACTAACAATGTAAGAAGTTTGCAGGTTAGAGTTCGAAGAATTATAAACTGTAAGTTGTGAATTACAATATCTAACTAACCCATTTACTGTTGCGACCCATATAATGCTGTCTTGCGATTCAATTGCTAAGCACACATCGTTGAAAGTAATATTAGGCGTATGAAAAGTTTGCCAGACATTTTGGCCTAAATATTTTGCAAATCCATTATATGTACTCACCCAAATGGCACCATTTTGATCCTGCGTAATTCCGGTAATATAGTTTTCCGGTAAGTTAGAATTGGATGTATCAATAAGTTCCCAATTCACAGTAACACTTTCGACTGCATCTGCTTTCTCGCAATAAAAAAATAGAGTAAAGGGGCAATAAAATAAAAGTGCTGTGTAAAATAATTTATTCATTGGATTCTAGTATTAAAAAGATTAACTACTATAACTAAATACTTTGTAATGAACGATTATTACGCCAAATGTAGAATTATTGTAAATTTAAAACACATTTCCAAGAAAATAAATTTCAAACCCATAAAATTGAGTTAAAATTGGAATAAATGCTTGATTTATGAATCAGAAATATCAGCCGGTCAGGATTTCAAATCCTGACCCACGTGCGAGGGATTTTTAATCCCTTATAATTGCGAGGTTTCAATTGAGAATGCCATTCCGAAATCCCACATGCCGTTGGACCTTGATTCATGTGATTAGCATGATTTCGTTGATTAGCTGCTAGGGAATTATTGTGTGGTTTCAATTGAGGTGATAAATCCGAAATCCGCAATCCGAAATCCGCAATCCGCAATCCGAAATCCGAAATTCCAGCACAGTTGGACCTTGATTCATATGATTTAGTTGATTAGCTGCTTCCATATTATTGTATTGTTTCAATAGCGGAAGGCATTCCGAAATCCGAAATCCGAATTCCGAAATTCTCCCCCCGCTGGCTTGAAGAAATTTTATATATTCGCTTCAAAATTTAAGGAAAATCCATGAAAAAATATCTCCCGCACCTTGTCGCAATTGTGGCTTTTGTTGTCATTACTTTTCTTTATTTCGCTCCGCTTTTGGGAGGAAAAGAACTGAAACAATCGGATATCGCCAATTGGGAGGGCATGTCGAAGGAAATTACCGATTTTCAGGCAACGTCCGGTGAGTTTACGTATTGGACAAACTCTATGTTTGGTGGAATGCCGGGTTACCAGATCTCTGCTATTTATCCGTTTACGATCCTAAAGTATGTGGATACAGTGTTGACTCTTGGCTTACCGACACCGGCAAATTATCTATTTCTTTTTATGGCCGGATTTTATTTCCTGCTGATCACATTGGGAGTTGATAAACGATTGGCTATTGTTGGAGCTGTTGGATTTGCCTTCTCGTCCTATTTCCTCATCTTCATTGGTACCGGACATAATTCGAAGGTTCATGCAATTGGGTATATGGCTCCAGTTATTGCAGGTATAATTATGACATATCGAGGGCGGATATTACTTGGCGCTTCAATTACCGGCCTTGCCTTAGCTCTTGAATTATACGCCAATCACTTGCAGATCACTTATTATCTGATGATGATCGTTGTGCTTTTAAGTTTGGTGTTTTTATACGAAGCGGTGATCAGCAAAAAAATTGCAGACTTTATTAAGGCATCTGCATTGCTTGGAGTTGTTGCTCTTCTTGCTGTAGCTTCAAATATTACGAGTCTCTGGGCGACACAGGAATATGGAAAATATTCTACTCGTGGTCCTTCGGAGTTGACAGTAAACAAAGAAAATCAAACAACAGGTTTGGATCGTGATTACATTACCGACTGGAGTTATGGAATTGGAGAAACATTTACCCTCTTGATCCCCAATTTTAAAGGCGGAGCGAGTGAAGCGATTTCGCAAAATAATAAAGAAGCTTTGAAGAGTGTCGATTCTAATTATCGTCAGTACGTAGGAAGTTTCGGTGCTTATTTCGGTGACCAGCCTTTTACGGGCGGACCGTTATACATTGGTGCGATTCTGATCATGCTTTTTGTAATTGGATTGTTCATAGTTGAAGGTCCGTTGAAATGGTGGATACTTGCATCGACTATTCTCTCCATACTTTTAAGTTGGGGAAAATATTTTATGTCGTTCACGAATTTCTTCTTAGATAATGTTCCGGGATATGATAAATTCAGAGCGGTGACTACAATTTTAATCGTTGCCGAATTTACCATTCCACTGATGGCCGTTCTTGCAGTTGATAAGATGATAAAAGAAGAAAACTTTTTTTCAAACTACAAGAAGAAGTTAATGATGGCTATGGGAATTGTGATTGGTTTTGTATTGCTCGTAAAACTTTCGCCTGGAACATTTACGCGTCTTTACACAGACAGAGAATACGAACAAGTAAGTGCATCAGTGAAAGGTCAGCAGAATCCGCAGCAAATCGTTGACGAATTCTTTTCAGCAGTTTCAACAGCACGGGAGGAAATTGTCAGCAGTGATGCCGGACGGTCACTAATATTGTTGATTCTTGCCGGTGCTTTGGTGTATGGTTTTTCCCGATTCCGTTTCAGACAAGAATTTTTGATTTATGGTTTGTTGTTATTGATAGCAATCGATTTAATTGGTGTCGACAGGCGTTATGTCGATTCAGATTCATTTGTGAGGAAGACAGCCAGTAGTGCACCATTTCCTGAATCGGCAGCTGACCAAATGATCAAAACAGATCCGACATTGAGTTATCGTGTTTTGAACATTGCAGCAAACACATTCAATGATGCAAGTACTTCTTATTATCATCAGTCGATTGGTGGTTATCACGGAGCGAAATTAAAACGTTACAAAGAGTTGATCGATTATCGACTTACTCCCGAGATGGCAACGCTTCGAACAGCATTGCAAAAACCGGATTCTTCCCTTGAGCAAAAAAATTCAAGTCTCTCTGCATTAAATATGCTGAATACAAAGTACATTATCTATAATCCCGAAGCACAACCACTTGTTAATCCGGGAGCATTGGGAAATGCATGGTTTGTTTCAGAGTTTAAATTGGTGCCAAATTCCGATGCTGAAATAGCGGCCTTGAATAATTTCAATCCAAAGACGACAGCAATCATTGATCAACGTTACAACGAAAAATTATCCGGACTTACATTACAAGCCGATTCATCGGCATCCATTAAAATGACTTCGTACAAACCGAATCATTTGACATACGAATCGAATGCAACGACAGATCAGTTGGCAGTTTTTTCGGAAATCTATTACGACAAAGGCTGGAACGCTTACGTCGATGGAAAATCAGTTGAATATGTCCGCGCAGATTATGTACTTCGCGCCATGCGTATTCCTTCAGGCAAGCATCAGGTAGAGTGGAAGTTTGAACCAACAGTTGTTACTACCGGTAGTAAAATCACATTAGCAGGTTCGTTGCTGTTAATATTGTTCTTCCTCGGTGTAGTCTACAAAGAATTTAAATCGTCCCCAAAGTCAGCATAAGAATTGAAGAAGGTACTGATCATTACTTATTATTGGCCGCCGAGTGGGGGAGCCGGTGTTCAACGATCGTTGAAGTTTGTGAAATATCTTCCTGTTTATGGTATAGAGCCGATTGTAATTACGGTCGATCCTAATCAAGCCAGCTATCCTATACTTGATGAAACTTTGTTGAAGGAGATAAATTCAACTACTCGTGTAATACATACCCGTTCTTTTGAGCCGCTTAAAATTTTGTCTGCATTAGCGGGTAAAGAAAATATACCACATGGAGGTTTTGCGAATAGCAATAAAGAATCAATTGCTCAGAAAACATTAAGATTTGTAAGAGGTAATTTTTTTATTCCTGATGCTCGTCGCGGATGGGTTCGGTTTGCTGTGAAAGCTGCTTCTGAAATAATTGAAAAAGAAAATATTGATACTGTTTTTATTTCGTCCCCGCCGCATAGCAGTCAATTGATCGGACTTGAGTTGAAAGAGAAATATAACATTCGTTGGATTGCAGATATGCGTGATCCATGGACGGATATCTATTATTACAAAGATTTATTACATACGAAATTTTCTGCCGGTCGTGATGCCGTGTATGAGCGGCAAGTTCTGGAAAATGCAGATTCGGTAATCAGTGTAAGTGAGCCAATCAATACGATGTTAATTTCGAAATCAAAGAAGTTGAATCCGGAAAAATTTCACGTGATTCCAAATGGTTTCGATAAAACAGATTTCAAAACAGGAAATACTAAACGAGAAACATTTTTCCAATTGACCTATGTTGGGACGATGGCTGAAAATTATAATCCCGGTGTTTTATTCAAAGTGATTCAAGACTTTATCAAAGAATTTTCAAACGAAAGAAATGATATCAGATTAACGATGGTAGGCTCATCATCGTCAGCGATTCGACGGTTAATGGAAGAAAGTGGAATAGAAAAAAACACTGAATTTATTTCGCATGTTGATCATTCTTCAGCAAATGAGTTTATGCTGAAGGCAGATGTATTGTTACTTGTAATTCCCGATGTTGAAAATAATGAAGGAATTTTAACAGGAAAATTATTTGAATATCTGGGTGCAATGAAACCAATTATAGGATTAGGTCCAAAGAAAGGAAAGGCCACAGCAATTGTTGAAGAATGCAATGCCGGGAAATTATTTGAAAGGAATCAAGAGGAAGAGTTGTATCTTCACCTGAAAGAAATATTTTTAAATTGGAAAGTAGGGAAAGAGTTTAATAGCAAAAAAGAAGAAGTCGAAAAGTATTCACGAGAACAGTTGACCGGAAAGTTAGCTTCTTTAATGAAGTAATAATGGAATTAGAATTATGTGTGGAATTGCAGGATTTATAGATAGTAAACAATCAACTGAAGGTGCTGAAAAAACGATTGCAGCAATGCTGGAAAGTATTGCACATCGTGGTCCTGATGCCCGATCTACATGGGTGAACATGCCTGTAGTTCTAGGTCACAATCGGTTAAGTATTATTGATCTCAGCGAAGATGGCACACAACCAATGCATTATTTTGATTCAGCGATTGTGTTCAATGGTGAGATTTACAATTACATCGAAGTAAGAGTGGAGTTAGTCAAGAAAGGTTATAAATTTAGTACGCAATCAGATACCGAAGTCATTCTTGCCGCTTATCGTGAATACGGAGCAAAGTGTGTAGATCATTTTGTAGGAATGTGGGCTTTTGCCTTGTGGGATAAATTGAAAGGCGAGTTGTTTTGCTCCCGTGATCGCTTTGGCATTAAACCATTTTATTATATCCTTGACGGAGATCGATTTTATTTCGGTTCAGAATACAAAGCACTAAAGAAGTCTCCCGTTTTCTCCAACGATCTCAATCTCGATCAGGTTAGCAGAGGATTACAATTGGGTTGGGTTTGCTATGAGGATGAAACATATTATTCTAAGTTGAAAGCATTACCAGCCGCGACCAATTTGGTTTATAAGGATGGAGAGGTTTTGGTGGATAAATATTGGGATATTGATTCTACGAGAAAATGTAATTTGACGATTGAAGAAAAGTATAGTGAGTTTCGCAAATTATTTTTAGATAGCATAAAGTTGCATATGCGTGCCGATGTTGAAGTAGGTGGATGCTTGAGTGGTGGATTGGATAGTTCGGCAATTGCAGCCTCAGTTGCAAAATTATTTCCTGAAATTAATTTTAAAACATTTACTATTTATTATGAGGGAAAAGATGAAGTGGATGAACGACCTTGGGTAAGTGAAGTATTGAAGGAAAATAAATCATTGATTGATTATACATTTTCTCCTACTGAAAAAGACTTGTTGGATAATTATGAAAAAGCATTTTATCATGCCGACGTTCCTATGGCAGGTTCATCACCAATTTCGCAATATTTTGTTATGCAATTGGCCAGTAAACATGGAATAAAAGTGTTACTTGACGGACAAGGATCAGATGAATATCTTGCCGGTTACATGCATTCATTTTATCGGTTAATTGGAGGATTGCTTTCAAATGGGAAGTTACTTAAAGCTCATACTCAATTTTATTCACATACAGGCATTCAAGATTTTTCTGTTGGAAAGAAAATTGATTCTGCTGCCAAAAGTATACTGACAATTTTCAAAAATGAAAATTCATTATATAATTTTGAATACAAGAATTATTTTCCTTTTTTATCGACTAATAGTAAACAACCGATTTCATTAAAGAAATTTAATTCATCACGATTAAATCAGTTTCTTTATCAGTTAACATTTAATACATCATTGCCATCTTTGCTTCAATATGAAGATCGGAATGCAATGGCTTTTTCAATTGAGTCTCGTGTTCCTTTTTTGGATCATCGTTTAGTTGAATTTGCTTTTTCTTTAAATGATGATGATAAGTTTTCTGAAGGGATTACCAAAAAAATATTACGAAAAGGTTTGCATGATATTTTACCAAAAAAAATTATGAACAGAACTGATAAAAAAGGTTTTGTTACACCAGGTGAAATTAAATGGTTGAGAGGTCCTTTGAAAAATTTGGTTGATATTAATTATGATAAAATGCCTTTTATCGATTATCGAAAAACTAAAAATATACTTGACAGTTTTAAAAACGGCGAGAATAGAAATGCAAATTTTGTGTGGAGAATATCTACACTAAATTATTGGATGTTGAAAAACTAAATAAAATAGGGTAGATTGTTATTCAATATCTGTTCTTTTCTTGTAAGGCTATCAATTATTAAATAATTGCTGTATTTTCAAACTGTGGGTAATATATTACGACTTCACCAACTCCTCCGAATAAAATTTTCTCGCTTTTAAATCATAATGATTGCCTTTGGCCATTACGTGTACGATTAAATGTTCTATCGATAAAGGTGAACCTTCTTTTAGGTCTGCTATATTACTGTGACGAATGTTATGACCATCGATGATGATGACCAGTCCACTGCCAACGGCTTCCATGTAGCGGCCTTCGGTTATTAAAACTCCTGTGTCTTCACCTAAGCCAATTCCTATGCACGATGGATTTGCTGCAACGGCTTGTGTCAATCGACCAAAACGATTTCGTGTAACAAAATGCGAATCGATGATGACATCTTTGATGAATGCCAATCCTGTCGTAATTTTTACTTCACCTTTGAATAATGCTTCTGAACTGCTACCCTGATAGATCATCGTATTCGACATGGCCATTGCTCCTGCACTCGTGCCGGCAATGATAAATTTGTCTTCATGCAAATAGCGGTGTGTCAAAACTTCTAAAAATTCTGTACCACCGAAAATAGAAGAGAGGCGTAGTTGATTTCCTCCACTGAATAATACACACTGACACTTTCTTACACGTTCTATCATTTCCGGATTCATGGCATCTTCGCGCTTGCGGATATCCATAATATGTACATTGGTACATCCAAGCTTTTTGAAAGCATCTTCATAGTTGTGTCCGATCTCTTCAGGTATTGAAGAAGCACTCGTAATCACTTCTATTGAAGCATCATGCCCGCCGGCTTCGCTGACAATTCTGCTGAGTATCTGTAATTCAAAAAAATTCAGATTCTTTTTTTGAATGAAATTTGGTTCCGGTTCGGTCCCTTTATCTTCTGCGCCTCCGATGGAGATTAGCTTTCCCTTAGGAATCATAGTAGATGAGAATTTTTGTAGGTCGCAAATATAGGAATACATGGGGTTTTCAGCATGTTTTAACTATCAGTTATTCACTCTTTTTCTAACACCTAAAGGGCATTTTTTGATTTATTTAAAGTTTTTTTTGAAAATTCATAAAAACTCTCTACTTTGATACGGAAATTCAGACAAATCCTACCTATGAACATAATTGACATCCGGGTCATGAAAGGGCCTAATTACTGGTCTATTCGCCGTCACAAACTTATTGTGATGAAATTAGACATCGAAGAACTCGAAGATTTACCTACCAACAAAATAAAGGGCTTCTCTGAACGCATTGAAAAAATATATCCCGGTATGTACAGCCATGAGTGTTCTGAAGGGCATGCCGGTGGTTTTTTTAAAAGGGTGAAAGAAGGCACCTGGATGGGTCACGTTGTTGAACATCTTGCGCTCGAAATTCAAACGCTTGCCGGAATGGATTGCGGCTTCGGACGTACGCGTAGCACCGGACAACATGGCGTCTATAATGTTGTCTTTAATTATATGGAAGAAAAAGCAGGCGTCTATGCAGCAAGAGCTGCAGTTCGTATTGCTGATGCTTTGGTCAAAGGCGTAGAATATGATCTTGCTGATGACATTCAACGCTTGCGTGAAATTCGTGAAGAAGATAGACTCGGACCTTCTACAGGTTCAATCGTCGATGAAGCAATCAAACGCAAAATTCCATGGATCCGCCTGAATAAACATTCGCTTGTTCAATTAGGTTATGGAAAAAATCAGCATCGTGTTCAAGCAACTGTTGCAAGCACAACTTCTTCTATTGCTGTAGAAGTAGCGTGTGATAAAGAAGAAACAAAAAATTTATTGGAAGCGGCTTCAATTCCTGTTCCATTGGGTAGAGTAGTGCACGATGAAGAAGATTTGGAAAGTGCTTTGAGACGAATTGGTTATCCTGTTGTTCTAAAACCTGTCGGTGGAAATCATGGACGTGGTGCTACTATCAATGTACAAACATGGGAAGAAGCAGTAGAAGCCCTTGCACTTGCAAAACGTGTTTCGCGTGGTGTAATTGTAGAAAAGTTTATCACCGGTCATGATTATCGTTTGTTGGTAGTAGATTATAAATTCATTGCAGGTGCAAGACGAACTCCTGCTATGGTAACAGGAGATGGTGTACATACAGTTAAACAATTAGTAGACATTGTAAATGAAGATCCGCGTCGTGGTTATGGTCATGAAAAAGTGTTGACGTCAATTAAAATTGACGACACTACTATTGGAATGTTGGAAGAAAAAAATCTTACGCTCGATTCTGTTATTGCAAAAGGCGAAGAGTTACATCTTAAACGTACTGCCAATCTTTCTACCGGTGGAACATCAACGGATGTAACTGAAATCGTTCACCCATATAATGTCTTCCTTGCGGAACGTATCTCTCGTATCATCGGCTTGGATATTTGTGGTATTGATATTATGAGTCCGGATATCAGCGAACCATTGCATGAAAATGGCGCCGCTGTACTCGAAGTAAATGCCGGACCTGGTTTCCGTATGCACATCGCTCCGGCAGAAGGGCTGCCTAGAAATGTTGCTGAACCGGTTATTGATATGTTGTATCCTCCGGGAAGTTCTGCACGTATTCCAATCATTGCTGTTTCCGGTACCAATGGTAAAACAACTACTACTCGTTTGATTGCACACATTGTGAAAACGATGGGACATAGAGTCGGATTTACAACAACGGATGGAATTTATATTCAAAATCAAATGGTGGAAAAAGGAGATTGTACCGGTCCGCTGAGTGCTGAATTTGTTTTGCGTGATCCGACAGTTGATTTTGCTGTGTTAGAATGTGCAAGAGGTGGAATTTTAAAAGCAGGACTTGGTTTTCATAATTGTGATATCAGTATTGTTACCAATGTTGCAGCAGATCACCTTGGATTAAAAGACATCAATACATTGGAAGAAATGGCACGCGTGAAAAGTGTTGTTGCTGAAAGCGTTTTACCGGAAGGTTATGCAATCTTGAATGCTGATGATGATTTAGTTTATGAAATGCGTCGTAGTATTGATGCGAACATTGCTTTGTTTAGCTTGGATGAAAATAATCCGCGTATTGTAAAGCATACTCAAAAAGGTGGCTTAGCTGCCATTGTTGAAAATGGTTATGTTACTGTTTGCAAAGGGACTTGGAAAATAAGAATTGATAAGGTCATCAATATTCCATTGACGTTTTCCGGTAAAGCAGTGTTTATGATTCAGAATGTTTTGCCTGCTGTTCTCGCAGGATTTATTCGCGGATTTAAAGTTGACGATATGCGTTTAGCATTGGAAACCTTTATTCCTTCGCCTACACAAACTCCTGGTCGTATGAATATGTTCCAGTTCAAAAATTATACTGTCATGGTCGATTATGCGCATAATCCTGCAGGCTTCCATGCAATTGCCCGCTTCCTCGACAGAATTGATGCTAAACCAAAAGTAGGTATCATTGCCGGAGTTGGTGATAGAAGAGATGAGGACTTGATTCAATTGGGTACGATTGCTTCACAGATGTTTGATGAGATCATTATTCGTCAGGATAAAAATCTTCGCGGTAGAAGTGAAGACGAGATTATTGAATTGATGATGAAAGGAATTCAATCGGATGATCCGAAGAAAAAGGTAACAGTGATTCCAAAAGAAGCAGTTGCAATTGATCACGCAATAAAAAATGCGAAGAAAGGTTCGTTCATTGTAATTTGTAGTGATGTCGTTCCGGCAGCTCTTGAGCAAATTCTGAAATACAAAGAAGAAGAAGATCATTTTGTGATTGAGAAGGAAGATTTTTCGACACCAACGTTGCCGTAATGATTTCGGATTATGAAATGATTTCGGAATGCGGAATGCGGATTTCGGATTAAGCGGGATACTAGGAGGTAAAAGCTTTCAATAAAGGCAGCCGCCCATTCCGAAATTCGAAATCCGAATTCCGCAATTCAATTAAAGGTGAATCCAAATTGGTGGCAGCGAGCTGCCGTTCCAAGGGAACGACGAGTTCCTTACAGGATGACACTGTGGTCGCATGATAGGGAGGAGGTGTGAGGTAAAGCGACAAGATGCTTACAGCATTTGCTGTGAATGTAATTCATCTTTTCACTTTTGAGGTATGTGAATAAATGTGCAGTAAATTCCAAAGGAATCTCGTAGCCTTATCTTTCAATTTTCCTTAAAGGTGCGCTAATATGAATTTCGAATTTCGAAATTCGTATTGACTCTCGCAAGCTGTGACATTAATCATGCTTTTGGATCATTTAAATGGGATTTCATTGTGATTTGAAGATCTTTCGGATTGCATTTTTAATTTTTTGGATATAGATTTATTATTGAATTAATTTTTTTCTTACGTTTGATAGGCTGAATGAGCTCTAAAATCCGAAAACCGAAATAACAACCCATCATGATCCACAAAAACTACCTAATCGCGTTATGCTATTTAATGCTAAGCTTGTCTGTAAACGGACAGACTACTTTCTTTTACAACTATGAAGCTCCAATAGGAAACGAGCCTAAAAAAACTGTTATATTGCCTGGTGGCGACCTGATGACAGGCGGAAGAACATCCAGCTTCGGTGCAGGTGCAGCAGACATTTTATTGGTAAAAACCGATACTGCCGGTAATCTGCATTGGTCAAAAACAATTGGGACTGCAGGGGATGAAGGAATCAGCAGTATGATTGTTACTTCAACAAACCAGATTGCTGCCCTTTCTGATTTTGGTGGACAATACCACTCCTTCTTTTTATTCGATACTGCCGGAAATACATTAGTACAAAGAACTTTTTTTATGGATGCACTTCCATATAATCAAACAGGAAATATTGTGGAGCTGGCATCCGGAAATTTTCTTATTTGTACAAACACCGGCGATGGAGTTGCTCTTGTAAATTTAAGTAGTAGTGGTGCTACCAATTGGACGCAATATCACGCGCTAACTATTTCTCCTGCGCCATATATGAGTTATGTCAATGCTACTGAATTGTCGAATGGAAATATTGCAATCATATTTAATATTTCATTCGGTTCGTTGCCACATAGTGAAATTGTCCTGTTGATTACGGATAACCTTGGAAATTATCTTTCATCAAAGCGTTATTCAAGCACTGTCGATCTCGCTTCATTGAGAATTTATACATCACTTGTAACCGGTGATTTGTATGTCGGAGCTACAGGAAATTCCAGCAGATTTTTTCTGATGAAATTAGATGACAGTGGTAATATTCGTTGGAGTAAATCGTATCAAACAACTTTTATGCCTTATGCAAATACATACGATATGGTCTTTAATCCTTTCTTGGATGAATTTGCAGTTCTCGGCGGACCGGGCAGTGGTGGATTTGAAGTTGTTCGTTTTGACAGCAGTGCAAATTTTTTATGGAGTCAGAGTGGAATAGATTTCAATCAGGCACCGGTCTCAATTTTAGGTGATCAATCAGGTGCAATTATTGTAACAGGTTTTTCTCCATCACCAACAACGTCTTATCTGAATCAATTTATTTGTCGCTATTTACCTGATGGCACACGTTGCAATTCACCTGCGAATACCCTTGTGAATCCGGAATCCTATACAGCAACAGCAGCGAGTGCATCATTTACAACAAATCCACCTTTTACTCTTACTGATAGCATTGTAACATTCATCACACAAACGCAAGTGTTGGATCGAGTAGTCAGTTGTGCAACGCAGGTTGGTATTGATCCCGTTGAGAATGATGATTTGTTTACAATGAATTCAAATATCATCTTCAATGAACTTCTGATTAATACTTCAACTGTATTCAATTCAACAGATGAAATTCGTATACAAGATATCAGTGGACGTATAGTAGCAAAATTTTATCCTCAAGCCGGAACCGCTGAGTTCAGTATGAATCTGTCTTCACTTTCAAATGGTCATTACATACTTTCTTTTCGAAGAGATGGGAGGGTTGTGAGTAAGCGGTTTGTTGTGAGCAGATAGTGATTTTGAAGGTCAAAGGTTAGAGGTCAAAGGTCATTGCCTTACCTCTGACCTTTGACCTAAATTGACCTCCTTATTTATTGATTATTCTAGTATTATCTTTTTAGATTCAAAAGTTTTGCCATTTTCAATTTTAAGCAGATATACTCCTTGTGAAAAATTATTTGTTTGAATAGTAGTTTTTTCAATTAAACTTCCTTTGAATACTACTTTGCCTAGTGAATTTAAAAATTCAAAATTTACTTTTTCATTATTTTTTACTTTTTCAATAAATAATTCACTTGATACAGGATTTGGATAAACAATAATTGAATTGTTTTCAAGTAAAGATTCTATTGATGCAGTACAATTTGTATTAAAACTTGCCGTAGCATCAACGCTTGTCCAGTTGGTAGTTGACCAGACTGCATCGTCAACTTGAATACAAGTTAAAGTTGGATTGTTTGTTGCATCAAAAGAACCCATGTTAATATTATTGCCATTTTGCACATTCAAAGTCGTCAATGAATTATTGCTGCAATTTATATAATAAAGCAAAGTGTCGGATGATAATTCCAAAGAAATCAATTGATTGTTGTTACAGTAAATTTCGTAAAGAGAAGTAAAAGCGGAAACATCTAAAATTGTTATTAAATTTATACTGCAATCGAGGAACTGTAGGTTTGTAATTGATGAAACATCTAGTCCGGGTAATTGATTGCTGGAACAATTTATTTCGGAAAGAAAAGTAAGTCCGGATACATTCAAGCTTGTTAATAAATTTTGACTGCAATCGAGAACCTGCAGGTTTGTGTTTGATGTAAAATCCATACCCGTTAGTTGATTGTTGTTACAGCCAATCCCGTGAAGTGAAATAGCACCGGATGCATTTAAACTTGTTAATAAATTGTGGCTGCAATCAAGAACCTCCAGGTTTGTATTTGATGAAACATCTAGTACCGTTAGCAGATTGTTGAAACACTCAATAGAAATAAGTGAAGTAAGTCCTGTAACATTCAAATTGGTTAATGAATTATTAGAGCAAATGAGATTATTCAGAACAGTGTTCGATGAAACATCCAAGTTAGGCAGTTGATTGTTACGGCAAGAAATATATGTAAGTGAAGTAAGTCCTGTAACATTCAAGCTTGTTAATAAATTTTGGGTGCAAAGGAGACTTGCTAAAGCTGTGTTTGATGAAACATCTAATGCAGTTAGTTGATTGTTGACACAACTTAAATAGGTCAGAGAAGTAAGACCGGAAACATTTAAACTTGTTAAAGAATTACTGTAGCATTGGAGATTTTGCAGAGCTGTATTTGATGAAACATCCAGACTCATTAATTGGCTATTGCTACAATTAAGAGAAGTAAGAGAAGTAAGGCCGGTAATATTTAAACTTGTTAACGAATTGTTGCCCGTACAATACAATTGCTCTAGCGCTGTGTTTGATGAAAAATTTAGTCCCGGTAGTTGATTGTAGGAACAATCAATATAAGTAAGGGTTGAATTGGTTAAAACCAGACTTGATAATAAATTGCCGTCACAATAAAGAGTGTGGAGTGAAGTGTTTGATGTAATATCCAGACTTGTTAGTTGGTTGCCTGAACATTTCAAATAGTCAAGATAAGTAGCATTGGTAAAATCCAAAGCTGTGATTGAATTACCGCTACAATCGAGGTATTGGAGGAATGTATTTGATGACAAATCCAAATCCGTTAATTGATTGGAAGAACATACCACGTATGTAAGAGAAGTAAGTCCTGTAATATTTAAACTCGTTAAAGAACTATTGCCGCTGCAAAACAAAAAATTTAGCGATACATTGGCTGAAAGATCCAAAGCGGATAAAATATTTTCGCTGCAATCCAAAGTTGTTAAACTGGTAAAGGCTTCAATACCCGTTAAATCAATAATGTTATTATTGTTTGCATAAATATCTCCTGTATAAGCAGCAGCTTCTGAACATTGAATCAGTCCATCGCTGTTAATGTCAAGACCGGTTGTAGCCAATAATACATTTAGAAAATTGGTGTCAGGGACATTTACAATCACCGATCCCGGGCACTGTGCTATCGATGATGTCGACATTGAGATAATCATACCTACTAAAAGCGCGATTTTTTTCATTTTTTTCATTTTTTTTCAGATTAATTATTTACAAATTATTTGTTACTAATATCTATATGCTAAACTCTTGTTGAAAAAACTGAATCTGTTAAGTTCTATTGAATATCATGCAAGAGTAGATTTTTTTTTAAACGGTTTTGCTATTATGGAAAAAGTCATATAAATGAACGTTGACTAAAACCTAACATTTCGATTAAGGTCAAAGGTCAAAGGTCAGAGGTGAAAGGTTATTGCCTGACCTCTGACCTTTAACCTCTGACCTTAAAACAAAGCCTGACCTCTGACCTTTCAACTCTTACCTTTTTTCACCCTTTCCTTACGTGCCATTTTTACCCAATTCTCCAACTTTTACCTCATTTTTCCCCAATCATGGAACATTTTTGGAAAGAATGAAGTAAAAAACAGATAATTCTTACAGGAATTAATCTGACCCTATGCTGAATTTTACTCAAACCAATGAAACCCAAAGTAGTATGCGTCCTTTTTTGCGCAGACTTATTTTGCTTATTTCGATCGCTGCCACATTAGGTATTTTCCCAAGAAATGCTTTCGCAACACACATGGCAGGAGCAGATATTGCTTATACCTGCTTAGGTGGAAATTCGTACAGAGTGGACTTAACTTTCTATCGCGATTGCGCAGGTTCACCGGCTTTGTCTGAAGTGTATCTAAATTTTAGCTCTGTAAGTTGTAATCGAAGTTTTCAACAGACATTAGTAGTAGAAGACAGTTCTGAAATTGCTTATCCATGTCCGACGTCAACTACTAAATGTACTGATCCGAATTCTCCTAATCCGGGAATTAAGCAATACATCTATTCTCAAATTGTAAATCTTCCTGCTCAATGTAATGATTGGGTAATAGGTTGGGAATATTGCTGTAGAAATTGTGACATCACTACAATGCTTCAGGCTTCTCCTTGCGTTCCGGGTTCTAATCCGGGATTATTTATTTCTACCACTCTTGATAATTTAAATGTTACATGTAATTCATCGCCACAATTTTCTAATATACCAATCGCTTTTGTTTGTGTTGGACAACCTTTCACTTATAATCATGGTGTCTATGATCCCAATGGTGATTCATTAGTATATTCTCTGGTAGATCCATTAACAAATGACATCACTCATAGCCCAATTCCTTACCTGCCCGGTTTTTCAGCGACAAGTCCCATAACTTCTTCTCCGGCATTAGTAATTGATCCGGTAACCGGTGATATCACTTTTACTCCGACTCAACAAGAAGTAGGAGTGCTCTCTGTTTTAGTTCAGGAATACAGAAATGGAATTTTAATTGGCAGCGTTGTTCGTGATATGGAAATTTATGTTCGTCCTTGTACAAATAATATTCCTACTGCTTCCGGAATAAATGGAAGTCCTTCTCGCGACACAACTGTTTGTCCGGGTGCAACTTTCTGCTTCGATATTTTTTCGAATGATGTCGATTCAAATCAAATCGTTTCTATGGTATGGAATCAAGGAATTGCTGGAGGTACATTAAATGTAACAGGTTTCCCATTTCCAACAGGTCAGTTCTGCTGGACAGCGCCAACTACGAATCCAAATACGTTGCCTTATACTTTTACCGTAACAGTAACTGATAATGCTTGTCCAAGTAATGGATACCAAACTTATTCATTCAATATATATGTGAATACACCATTGCAGAGCGTTAGTACAACGGATATTTCCTGTAATGGAGCAAGCGATGGTACTGCAACTGCTTTGACAACAAGTCCGACGGGAAATTATTCTTTCTTATGGGCGCCTGGCGGAGAGACCACGCAAGCAATCACAGGTTTATCTGCAGGAAATTATTCTGTCACGGTAATTGATACAGTGAGTGGTTGTTCTTCAACAGGAACAGCAACGATTGTTGATCCTGCCGGAATTACGGATAGCATTTATTCTACAGGCACACCATGTACAGCGAATGGCGTTGCAATCGTTTTTGCTTCAGGAGGTACCGGACCTTATTCTTATAGCTGGAATACTATTCCACCGACATTAAATGACACCGTTACCGGTCTTTCTGCAGGTACATATATTATTACTATCACAGATGTAAATGGTTGCTCTACGACTGATTCTGTTTCTATTTCTACAGGTACAGGTTCTGTGGTTGTTACATTGGATTCTGTTTCCTCGTTAAATTGCTACACCGATACTATTGGCATTGCAATTGTTTCTGCCAGTGGTGGTACACCATCATACACGTATATATGGAATACTTTCCCTGTTCAAACTGGTCCGATCGCTATTAATTTACCACCCGGAATTTATACTGTAACTGTTACCGATTCGGTAGGATGTTCTTCAACTCAAAATGCAAATGTAGTTTCTCCACCTGCAATTTCTCTGACCGGTTCAAGTACTCCGGCAGGTTGTAATCTTGCTGATGGTAGCGCAAGTGTTAGTGTTTCCGGAGGATTGCCGGGATATATTTATTTGTGGGATACGTTGTCAATCGCAACACCAACATTAAATAATGTTCCTGCAGGATTGTATACTGTTACTGTTCTGGATACAAATAATTGCCTTGCAACACTTGATGTTGCTGTTTCTAACTCAACTATTCCTGCTCCTTTGGTAACTGTTTCAGGTGCGCCATTATGTAATGGTAATGCAATTGACTCAGCATTTATTGTTCCACAAGGAGGAACACCTCCTTTTACATTTACATGGAATGGAGTTTCTTCAAATGATACAATCATTAATCTTGGCGCAGGATCTTACACTGCCGGTGTTACTGATTCTGCCGGTTGTGTTTCGTTTACTCAAATTGTCATTTCGCAACCTGCGGTATTGAGTTTGAATTTTGTCGCAAATAATCCTAGTTGTTTTGGTGATAGCAGTGGTGCTGCTATTGTTAGTCCGCTAGGAGGCACCGGCCCATTTGCGTATTTATGGTTACCATACGGCGGAACGGATTCTGTTGCAACAGATCTTCCTCCGGGAAATTATACAGTGACGGTTACTGATGCTAATAATTGCACAGCTACAGCTACAACAACAATCAATACAACGGCGCAGATATTTGTCAATTTAGTTTCTTCGACAAATGCAACTTGCTATGGAAGTAACGATGGAGCAATTGATATTACAGTGACAGGCAGCAATCCATTTATATATAACTGGAATCAGGGAGAAGCATTTACCGAGGATCTTTCTACAATAGATGCCGGCCCTTATGTTGTTGTTGTCACTGATCTTGCTGGTTGTACTTCATCGTTGACAGTAAATATTTCACAACCACCGGCAATTCCTATTTACGCAGGCCGGGATACTGCTATTTGTTCGGGTATCAGCGAATATCAATTAGCGGCTATTCTTTCTGCCGGTACAACAGGAACCTGGTCTTCTTCGATTCCAAGTGTAACTTTTAGTAATGCAAATGATCCTGCTGCAATTGCAATGAACTTAACAGGAGGAGCAAATACATTAACATGGACGGTTACGGATGGTTCTTGTCAAACTTCGCAAACAATTACAGTTTATAATTACAATTCTATCTCTTCAAGCGCTGGTTCTGATTTTGAAATCTGCGGATTTGGTTCTACACAGTTAAATGGAAATATTTTAACCAGCTTCACCGGTTATTGGACGGGCTATCCTGTTGCATTTGATGATTCAACATTGTACAATGCGATCGCAACCGGTGTAACATATGGTACAACTGAATTAACTTGGACTCTTACAAACAGCCAGTGTATTGATACAGACACGTTGTTATTTATCGTTGATGAACCTGTAAGTGCAGATGCCGGACTATCTGATCTGCTTTGTGAAAATAAAGGAGCCGTAAGTGCGATTTCGCCAATTGTAGGTTCTGGGATTTGGAATGTTCAACCTCCTTCATCTGCTTCTTTCCTTGATCCGACAATTGAAAGTACTTCTGTACTTGGTTTATCGATTGGCGCAAATGTTTTGGTATGGGTAGTAACGAATGGTCTATGTACTGCTTCCGATACAGCTTCATTGTTTTTTGATATTGCTTGTGCTATTCAATTGCCAACAGGATTTACTCCGAACAACGATACGTATAATGATGGCTATGAAATCAAAGGTATTGAAGGCTATCCATTAAATGTATTCCGCGTTTTCAATCGTTGGGGAAATGAAGTATATACAAAAGAAGATTATAAAAATACAGACTGGAAAGGTCAGAATAACAGTGGAAGTGAGTTGCCTGAAGGTACTTATTTTGTAATTCTCGAAATCAAGAATACACAAACTAAATTAAATTCTTACGTTGATTTGCGTAAAAATTAATTCAACCGAAATCTAAAGAAGCTACAAAAATATAAAATATGAAGAGGATTTACATTTCAGCGATGCTGATGTTTTTTAGTGTACTAGGCTATTGTCAGCAGGACATTTTGGTCAGCCAATACATGTTCAATCATTTACTGCTAAATCCTGCCTATGCCGGTACAAAGGATTACATGATGGCAACATTGCTTTATCGTAAGCAATGGGTAGATTTCAAAGGGGCTCCGACAACACAGATCGCTACCTTGCATGGACCTGTTGGCCTCACGAATTTTGGTTGGGGCGCTTCAATCAGTCACGATAAAATTGGTGTTACTGATCGTACCGATGCCTATCTTAATGCAGCTTATCATTTACCGGTTGGTCCAAAAATGAAATTGAGTGTTGGATTGAGAGCAGGTGGTGGTTACTACAGTTATAAGAATAGCGATTTGATTTATTGGGATGCCAATGATCCATTATTTGCCGGTGACAAAACCAGTAAGTTTGTTCCTAATATAGGAGCAGGAGCATATCTCTATACCGATAAATATTATGTAGGAGTTTCTGTTCCTAATGTGATCAGTTATGATACTACAAAAGTGTTGAGTTTGAATATGAATGGAAATGTTGTTCCAAATGAAGTCCGACATTATTACATTACTGCAGGAATTGCACTTGAAGTAAATCCTGATGTAGTTCTTAAACCAAGCATCCTTGTAAAGTATGTTCAAAATGCTCCGGTTGAAGCCGACTTTAATGTAAACGTTTTGTTTGCGCAAATCATTTGGGTAGGAGCAAGCTATCGTACAGGAGACAGTTTTGTTGCATTGCTTGAATTGCAATTGACGAAAAAATTCAGATTAGGATATAGCTACGATTTTACTACCACTGATGTGAAAAATTATTCAGCAGGCTCACACGAAATTATGATCGGTTATGATTTCGGCTACGATATCATGAAAGTAAAAACACCACGTTACTTCTAAAAATTTCTTCCTTCAAAAGTATATATCAACTTCCGGTAAAAACATCTCAGTATGACTAAAAAATTATTTTCTCTTGCTTTAATTTCTGTCAGCTTGCTTTTAAGTGGCTGCGCGAGTTATCATCTCAGACAGGGAAATCGTTTATATAAAGATCTTGCCTATAGTATGGCGATCGAAGAATATCAAAAGGGACTGAGCAAAAAGGAGAATGCGGCAGCTCGCATCAATCTTGCAGAAAGTTATCGGAAAATGAATAATCTTCCGAAAGCAGAAGAGGAATATGCGAAAGTTGTATTGACTCCGGAGGCTGAACCAATTCATAAATTACGCTATGGACAATTGCTCATGCGTAGTGGAAAATATGTCATGGCTCGTTCTTATTTCGACCTTTATCTGCAAGCAAATCCTAGTGATCAATCTGTTGCCCGATTAAGATCAAGTTGTGATAGCATCACAGCTTGGCAAAAAGATTCTACCAAATATACTATTCAATCTTCAACATTAAACACAGGCCAAAGTAATTTTAGTCCGGTGTGGTATAAAGACGGTATTGCATTTGTTAGTGATAGAAATTCAAAAGCGAAAACGTATGAATGGACAGGAACACCTTTTTTGGAAATGTACTATTCAAAAGGAAATCTGGATAAAGGATTTTCTTCTCCTTCACCTTTAGCAGGTATTAATGGAATATATCATGACGGTCCGGCTACTTTTAACTCGAAAGGGGATACCATTTATTTTACCCGTAATAATTACATGAAGAAAAAAGTTCAGAAATCTTCTGAAGATGTTGTAGATCTTAAAATTTACAGCGCTGTTAAAAAGGATACACTTTGGACTTCACTTACAGAATTTGAGTACAACAGCAAAGAATACAGCACAGGACATCCTGCACTTAATGGTGACGGTTCTAAAATGTATTTTGTGAGCGATATGCCGGGCGGACAAGGTGGAACAGATATTTATGTGGTTGAAAGAATGAATAACACCTGGAGCAAGCCTGTAAATCTTGGACCAACAATCAATACACCATACAATGAATTGTTCCCGATGATCTGGAAAGATTCCGTTCTTTATTTTAGTTCGGAAGGACATTACAATATGGGCGGACTGGATGTTTTTGCGAGTACGAAAAATCAAAACACATGGTCTGAACCTCGCAACATGGGTTATCCATTGAATACAAGTTTCGATGATTTCGGAATAGCAATGACAGACAGCGGAACAGCAGGAATTCTTTCTAGCAATAGAAATGCAAAGAATACCATGCAAGACAACCTGTACACATTTACGATCAACGACATCCGCTTTACATTGGAAGGTTTGGCAATTGATAAAACTTCACAAGAACCTGTTGAAGGTGTGTCTGTCGAGTTAACAAATACATTGACCGGAATAAAGGAAACAATCATTACCGGCCCTGATGGAAAATTCTTTTTCAAATTGAATCCGGAATCTTCTTATACAGTTGTCGGAACAAAAGACGGATATTTTACCAATACAGAACCGATTTCTACGGTAGGCAAAATCAGAAGTGAAAGCATGTTCGTAAAACTGAAGTTGGAACTCGAAAAAATTATTGTAAACAAGCCAATTGTTTTGAAAAACATTTATTACGATCTTGACAAATGGGATATTCGTCCGGATGCTGCAATTGAATTGGACACTCTGGTTCAGGTCATGAATGAAAATCCGACCATCAGCATTGAATTAGGCTCGCATACAGATTCCCGTGCCGATGATAAATACAACGATATCTTATCTCAGAAACGTGCAGAAGCCGTTGTCGCTTACGTTGTTTCAAAAGGAATTGCACAAACACGAATTACTGCAAAAGGCTATGGCGAAACACAACTTGTAAACAAATGCTCCAATGATGTGAATTGCTCTGAAGAAGATCATCAAGCCAATAGAAGAACTGAATTTAAAGTTGTTGCTATTGAGCAATAAAAGGTAATTCGATATTCGTTAAATGAATACATTTTGCGAAAGGTGATAGTTATATTCTGAAAGAATCTTGTAGGGGTTTACTTTCCTCTCCTCCCTCATAAGCAAAACGATTGTCATTCTGAAAGAAACTTGTAGGTTTCTAAGTACGACAGTTGAAGGAATGCGATTCTCCCTCACCGCTGTTAATCGATGAGAAAATAACTAGTATTGCGGGAAATAGTACAAAATTACATTCCATAAATATTCAAATTAGAAGAAAAATTTTGTTTCTCCCTAAGTGGAGATTTAGTAATACTCAAACTAGTTTTAATTTTGGAGAACTAAGAATACTTGAGTATGAAATAAAATAGGTGAAAATAGAAAAACGGCACTAAATAGTTTGCATGAATTAGTGTGTCTGTAAGTATATAGCTATTCTGCATAATGTTTGCAAGATTTTTTGTTGAAAACTGTGTTTAAATGATTTAGCATTGTGAGGGTAGGGAAGGCTTAAGTTTTATGAACTTACAAGCTTATTATAACCAGACAAACCCCGCTTCAACACACACTTTCATGCTTCAATTCCCTCGATTTTTAACACAACTCATAAGCAAACTAGCTTACTTTGTTGTTGCATTATTCGCTACTCTTTCTTCTTTTGAGGCTTCTGCAACGCACTCTTCGGGAGCAGATTTACAATATACCTGGGTAAGTGGAAATACATTCAGAGTAACAGTGTCTTTTTACAGAGATTGCGCCGGTGTTGCAGCTCCTGCCACGATTACATTGAATGCGAAGTCTACCTCTTGTGTAAAGAATCAAAATTATACTCTCAATTTAGATGCAGCTAGTGGACAGGAGATTACTTTTCCCTGCAGAACGGTTGTAACGAAATGCACAAGTTCCGGTTCAGTTTATGCCGGCTACCAACGGTATGTTTATTCTAACAATATAACCTTACCTCAAAAATGTACTGATTGGGTGCTTAGCTTTTATGTCTGTTGCAGAAATTGTGCGATTACAACTCTCAATAGTCCGTGTGCTGATAATATGTACATCGAAGCAACACTAAATAATATTGCTGCTCCGGCAAACAGCTCACCTCAATTCACAAATATCCCGGTTGCTTTAATTTGCGTGAATCAAAGTTTTACTTTCAATCATGGTGTTTACGATCCCGATGGCGATTCATTGGCTTATTCTTTCATTTCTCCAAAAACATTTAACACTGCAACAAACACAGTGGGAACTGTTACTTTCAATCCCGGCTATTCAAGTACAAGCCCGTTAACTTCTAGTCCAGCCATTTCTCTCAATTCTGCAAATGGCGACATTACGATGAATGCTACAGTGAATGGAGAAATTGGTGTATGTGCAATTTTAGTACGCGAATATAGAAATGGCGTTTTAATTGGAAGCGTGATTCGCGACATGCAGTTCTTAACCAGAATTTGTAATCCAAATCTCTTGCCCACATCTTCCGGCATCAATGGAACAAATGTTTTTGAAACGACAGTATGTCCCGGTGCTACTATAAATTTTACAGTCAACTCTGCTGATCCTAATCCTGCAGATACATTGGTGATGTTATGGAACAACTCTATTCCTACAGCAACTTTCACAACCGTTGGAGCTAAATTACCTGTCGGTACATTTAGTTGGACTCCTTCATTATCAGATGGCCGTTCTCAGCCTTACACTTTCATTGTCATCGTTCGTGATAATGCTTGCCCTTATGCCGGCTCGCAAACGTATTCTTTTATTATCCATGTTCCTGTCATTACTGCTTCGGTTTCAAGTCCGGTTTATTCCGGATATAATGTCGCTTGTAATGGTGGTGCTACCGGGGCTATTACTGCTACTCCGGGTGGAGGAACCAATCCTTATACTTATTCATGGAATCCGTCCGGACAAACGACACAAACAGCTACCGGGTTGGCAGCGAATACGTATATCGTTACCGTTAGCGATGCAAATGGTTGTACACAAACTGCATCGACAACATTAACTCAACCACCCACTGCTGTTACTACATCCATTTCGTCTTCAACAAATATAACTTGCTTCAATGCTTCGAATGGATTGGCAACGCTGGCCCCTTCAGGAGGAATTTCTCCTTATACTTTCCTATGGACACCAAGCGGACAAGCAACTGCCACAGCATCAGGTTTGGGACCGATTGCATATACTGCTCAGGCAACCGATGTAAATGGTTGCACGAGTCAGCAAACAATTACCATCACGCAACCTTCAGCGGTGAGTGCAAGTGTTTCGCAACTTGACAATGTAACATGTAAGAACAATGCCAATGGAAGCATGACCATTACACCTTCCGGTGGAACTTCGCCTTATACTCATCATTGGTCGAATGGAGAAGACAGCGCAGCAATAATTAATCTTGGACCGGGAACATATACAGATACAATCAGAGATGCAAATAATTGTATGTTCCTGATCAGTCAGATTATTACTGAACCTGCTGTTGTACTTGGAATACCAACTTCTTCACTTTCTACGAATAATGTCAATTGTTTCGGCGGTGCTGATGGAGAGGCTACCGTTACACCTGCAGGTGGTACATTACCTTACACAATAACTTGGTCTAATGGAGATACAGGAAATTCAGCGGATTCGCTTTCTGCCGGAACTTATCTGGTTACCATACTCGATGCAAACCTTTGTTCTTTTGATTCAACAATTACAATCACCGCTCCTTCTATTTTAGCTTCTTCATTTATCAACTATTCAACAACTCCGGGTGGGACAGATATTGCCTGCAACGGGCAAACTACCGGTCAGATCAAAGTGAGTGTAGTAGGAGGAACATCGCCTTATGCCTATTCATGGAGTAATAGTGCAACCATCGATTCAATCATCAATCTCGCTGCTGGAATTTATTCTGTACTTGTTACCGATGATAATGGCTGTACGCAATCACTGACAGATACAATTACGGAGCCTGCTGTTTTAGGAAATACATTAAATGTCCGTAATGTTGCTTGCAAAGGTGAGTCAAGTGGTTTTATTATTGCAAATGTGAGTGGTGGAGCTCCCGCATTTTCTTATTCATGGACACCTGCTATTAGTATAACTGATAGTGCTTATCTTATTCCTGCCGGATTTTATTCACTCACAACAACTGACTTAAACGGATGCGCAAGAATTGACACCGTTACAATCACAGAACCGGATACTCTTGTTCCGCTTATTTTGCCTTCAACATTTATTGGCGCAGTGAACCTCCGTTGTTTTGGTGATTCAAGTGGTTCTGCAGTTGTAACAGTTTTTGGTGGAACTGCTCCGTTTACTTATTCATGGTCTACAGGCTCAACGACTTCAAACATTTCAAATCTAGGTTCAGGAAAAATAATTATTACGGTCACTGATGTAAATGGTTGTTCAATTGAAAAAGACACAATGCTTACTGAACCACCTCCATTTGTGCATGTCTCGGATATTTTCGATCCGCTTTGTTATGGAGATACTTCCGGTTATATAAAAATAAATTTAGCAGGAAGTACACCGCCGTACACTTATAATTGGAATACAGGTGCAACAACAGATTCAATAGGGAATCTTTCTTCAGGAACATTTTATTGTTTAGTTCAAGATGTTAATAATTGCCCTGATAGTATTGGTTTCGTAATGGCAAATCCGGATTCAATTATGGTTCCAGCTATCGTTTCAGATTATCAGGGATACAATGTAAGTTGTGCCGGTGGAAATAATGGAGCGATACAAGTTTTTCCTTTCGGTGGCGATAATAGTTTTACATACAGTTGGTCAAATTCTTCAACTTCAGATAGCATTGGCGGTCTGACTGCTTCAACTTATAACTTAACAATTCTCGATGGTCGTGGATGTAGAAAAGATACATCAATAACTTTAACAGAACCAACTTCTCTTGCTTTAACGCTTCTTCCGGATACATTTGTCGGTGGTACAAATGTTCGTTGCTTTGGGTATAATGATGGAACCTTGCATTCAAATGTTACCGGTGGTATTTCTCCATATCAATATTCATGGTCGAATGGTGATGTCGTTGATTCAGCAGTTGGTTTAACTGCGGGAACTTTTTTACTGACTGTAACCGATAGTAATGGTTGTGTTATTCAAGATTCAGCAACGATTGCTCAACCGGTTTCAATAAATTTGAATGCCGTTGTTCCGAATTATAATGGATTTAACATTCCATGTTACGGCGATACATCTACTTGCATCACTTTAAATATGATTGGTGGGAATTTCCCATATACTTTTATCTGGGATGGAAGTGATACCATTACTTCAACTACCAGATGTAATATTGGCGCAGATACACTCAATGTTGTGATTCTTGATGGCAATGGTTGTCAGCTCGATACTTTCTTTATTATTTCAGGTCCACCACCTATAACTTTTAACTCCACTCTTTCCGCTGCAGGTGCATATAATATTGATTGCTTTGGTAATCTTACCGGTTCGATTGATGTGACTATGATTGGTGGTGTTGGACCATTCAGCTATCAGTGGTCATCTACACAAACAACAGAAGATATTACCAATGTCGGTGCAGGCAATTATCAGGTGAATGTTTCTGATGCCAATGGTTGTCTCGATTCTGCTGCTTTCACTTTGACGGAGCCTACGCTACTTGCAGCAACAGTTTCAAGCACACCGACAACATGCGGTTTAAATAATGGATCAGCAACTGTTGCACCAATCGGAGGCGTGACTCCATATACTTATGCATGGACAGGTTCTCAAACAACAGCAACAGCAACAAATTTACCTGCGCAATTATATTTTATTACCGTTACTGATAGTTTGGGTTGTATTTATTCTGATATCGTTAGTGTAGGCGGAAGTTCGCTAGCTGTTGTATCTGTGAATTCATTTACAAATAATTCTTGTTTCGGAATTTCAGAAGGAACTGCAACTGCATCACTTGTTGGTGGACTGGCACCATTTACATATTTGTGGTCGAATGGTGATACTACAAGCACGACAGATAGTTTAGCAGCCGGAACTTATTCAATTCAAGTAACAGATTCGACGAATTGTATTTCAAACGGAAGTGTAACGATTTCTGAACCGAATGCATTTTCATTCAGCTATACTGTAAACAATGCATATTGCAACGGTGCCAACAATGGTTCTGCAATAGTAAATGTTTCCGGCGGAACAGGTTCTTACCAATTCAATTGGTCGAATGGTGATGTGGGTACACTAGCAGACAGTTTACCTGGCGGTTATGTACTGGTACAGGTTACCGATAGTTTTGCTTGTAATCAAATCGATTCTGTAAATATCATTCAGGGAACTTCGATTGCATCATCAATCACATCAATCACAAACGTGAATTGTTTCGGAGCAAACACAGGTAATGCAACTGTTGATGTTGCTATCGGTGGTATTGGAATATTAACATACAGCTGGTCAAATGGCGATAGTGGTTTATTCGCTGATTCTTTAGGTGCCGGCGCTTACACAATAAGTATTACCGATTCTGTTAATTGCTCGCTTTCATTGAGTATTACAATTACAGAACCGACTATATTATCATTAAATTTATCATCAACAAATATTACATGCTTCGGTGATAATGACGGTGCAGCCAATGCAACTGTTGTTGGTGGAACAGGAATTTACACATATAGTTGGACACCTAATATTTCGAGTGCTTCTTCATTGACGAATCTTATTGCAGGAACTTATTCAGTAATTATTACTGATCAAAATTCATGTACAACATCATCTTCTGCAACTATTGTTGAGCCGCTACAAATTACTGCAAATGCAGGGTCTGATTTAGCAGACTGTCAGGAAAACTTTGTTTTAAATGCTTCGCTGAATTTACCATTCTTCGGAGCCTGGAGTGTAATTTCAGGAACAGCAAATTTCGCTGATGCGGGTTCGCCAACTACTTCTGTTTCCGGCTTAACTCTCGGCGATAATCAATTGCTGTGGACGGTTACCGATGGAGCTTGCTTTGGTAGTGATACTGTATTAATAAGGAGAAATATTGATGCTCAATGTGAGTTGAATATTCCTTCAGGCATTACACCAAATGGTGATGGTAAGAATGATTTCCTTATCATTCATGGCATTGAAAGATATCCGGATAACATCGTTTCAATTTATAATCGTTGGGGAAATTTAGTCTATCAAAAAGAACATTATGCCAATGAATGGGAAGGTCAAAATAATTCAAATGAATTGCTCCCTGAAGGAACGTATTTCATTATTCTGTTAATCAAGAATACGAATGTGCAGATGACGACATATATTGATTTGAGGAGGGAGTAGAGGTGAGTCCTTATTTATTACTTCCTTTTTATAGCCTTCACCTTTAGGTGACGGATAAATGAATAAGCTATAATCGGGCTTTAGCCAAAAGTATAGTTTCAATTTAGGAGGTACTTTACTACACACTGCGCTTTTGGCTAAAGCCGGAGTGTTGTGGCATTTCTTCACCGTCACCTAAAGGTCAATGTCATTTAGTTAAGCGTTAAATTGCTCGTTTATAG
>CAYHCU010000005.1:0-23949 GCA_964355035.1 uncultured Flavobacteriales bacterium
AAATTGCCACCGGAATTTCCGGTGGCAATTTCGAAAGCGGCCAGACTTTGGTAATTGTCTGTGAATTTGATAGGTTCAACTAAGCGGTCTTTTACATCCTTCGAATTAGCAGAAAAGTATTTTTTTAATACAACTTGTTTTTTCTGTTGAATTGCTGTAACCAGATCTTCAATGATCTTTCCTAAATGAGCTCTGAGTAAAAGATTCGAGGCAATTTTAAGATCAGAGTTAATGTATATTTTTTTGAGAATACTTTCGTGTAGTTTGTTCTTTTTCCCGACACTTAAAAGCAGGTCGCGCATTAAACCCATTTCTTGAGCATTAAAGATGGTTTCCGGCTCTTCGTTTTCATTGCAATCAATAAAAACTCGATTACTGGTGTCTCGATTAATATGAAAGCCAAGGTCATCCAAGAGATCAAGATACCGATAAACAGTACGCTCGCTGCTTTCCAGTAAGCTTCCAATGTGTCTGATTGATTTAGACGGACGAGTCTTTAAAAACGTGATGAGTTTAAGTACTCTTAAAATCTTATGTTGGTTATGCATAAAAGTTTTTGGTCAATTTAGGTCAAGATTTCTCTATACGCAATTTTTTGACCTTAGTTGTCAAAAATATGGTGCTCTTTTGTTCTCTGAATCGGACCCGAGCAAAAAAATCACTACCAGCCTCGAACCGATTGAAGAAATAGAGAGTCATTTGCCCTGCGTTTTTTAATTAGTCAATTGTATTAAATGAATATTGTGTATTGATTTTTCTCATTGAATAGTGCTTTTTAAACCCACATTAATAACCGATCGCAGCGGTTTCAGATACTCTTCTTAAGTTCAAACTTTAAGCACGGAGGGGGTTTCTGATTTTTTTTAGAATTGGAGGTCTTTTACTGCAGCAAATTTGCTTAACCCCCTTAAATCTCATTTTCAATTAACTCAAGCGATCACCAAAACTTCTGTCAGTTCGCCTCTAAAAATGTAAGAAAGCTATAAATTGTTTTGGGTGTTTCTGTTAAAAGTAGCGAAATTCAATTTTTTCAACGGAAATATTAAAGATTTTGATGTATGAATTTTGTAAAGTTCTTGTAACAACCTTACTTGATTATGGTATTATAGTGTACACACATCATTGTATGCTTAGAGAGTTTTAAAATAATATTAGAATTTGTTTATGGAAGATCAAGAGAAGAAGTATAAACGAGTGATGGTAGTGGACGACACTTACGTCGATCGCTTTATTGCGGAGAAGAATATCATTAAGTATAATTATGCTGAGGAAGTACTATTAATGGATTCAGCTCAGGCAGCTTTAGATTGTCTGGCTTCTCTTGTCAATACTCCCGAATTGATTCCTGAAGTAATATTTTTGGATATCCGTATGCCGGAAATTGATGGATTTGGATTTCTAGAAGAGTACGAGAAACTTTCAACGCTAATCAAAAATAAATGTGTGATCATGATGTTGTCTACTTCTTTATATCCGGGAGATCATGAAAAAGTTAAGAACAATGGACATGTCAAGGGATTTGTAAATAAACCATTGAGCAAAGAAGTGATTAGCTCATTGAAAGAAACGGTAAGTTAAGAGTCTGAAAATTTAATTTTAAGCATCAGTTGAATATGAAAAAAGTAGTAGAAAAAGTTATCGACAAAGAGGAATATTTCCGTGATCTTACGAAAGATACTCCGAACGGTATACTTTTTCTTAATATGGATTCTATGATTCTTTACCAAAATGAAGTGGCTGAAAAAATGTCAGGATTTTCATTGAAGGAAAGAAAGTCGAAGCCCGGTTATGCATTTATTCATCCTGATGATCAAGCCGAAACATGCGAATTGTGGACAGCTGTATTGAATAATCCAAAAATTCCTTTTTTGTTTCAATTTAGAATCAGAACAAAAGGTCGGAAATACATTTGGATTGGGGGATCGATGACCAACAATATTTCAGACAGCAGTATCAATGCAATAGTTGTCTGTTGTCGTGATATAAATAAAAGAAAACAAACCGAGTTAAATTTAGAACAAAGTGAAAATAAATATCGTGAGATATTTGAAAAAATGGCCGATGGTGTTTATCGAAGTTCGCATGAAGGAAGGTTTTTAGAAGTAAACAATTCCATGGTTTCTATGTTAGGCTATAGCACTAAAGAGGAATTATTGAGTATCGACATTAAAAAGCAGCTGTATTTTGCCGCTTCTGACCGTGACATAGCTGTAACTCAGGATTTAGAGGAGGGGACATCATTGATTAGATTAAGAAAAAAAGATGGTTCAGAAATTTGGGTAGAAGACAGAGGACAATACGTGTATGATGAAGAAGGAAATACATTGTACCATGAAGGAATTTTGCGTGATGTTACCAAACGAATATTAGCTGAAATCAATCTAAAGGAAAGCATTAAGGAAACGGAAAACTATAGAAATGCTTTGAATCAGTCACTCATTATTTCTACTACAGATGAATCGGGTGTAATTCAGTTCGCCAATAGTAATCTATGTAAATTGTCTGGATATAATAAAGAAGAGTTGGAAGGGAAGCATCATCCTGTTTTTAATTCAGGTTTCCATTCTGAAGAATTTATAAAAGAGCTAATGAATACAATACACTCAGGAAATGTATGGAGAGGCGAGTTAAAAGATAAAAATAAGAATGGCGAAATATACTGGTTGGATTGCACAATAGTTCCATTTAAAGAAGAAAGTGGTAAGCCATATATGTTTCTTGGAATAGCAGCAGACATTACCATGCAAAGAGAATTGTTGGAGGAACTAACTGTTCGATATTCTGAATTGAAAAAAATAAATACAGAGTTAGACCGATTTGTTTATAGCGTTACCCATGATTTACGTGCGCCGCTTAGTTCGATGATGGGAGTCATTGAAATTGCAACAGATGAATGCCGAGATGAAAATCTTTCAGGTCATTTAGATTTGATAAAAGGAAGTGTTACTAAGTTAGATGATTTCATTAAGGATATCCTGGATTATTCGATAAATTCACGAAGCAAAATAAAAGTTGAAGAGATTGATTTTACAAAAATGGTTCAAGATATTATTCGCGGATTAAAACATATGGGAGAGAATTATTCACTTCCTGAATTCAAGTTTAACCTGAATGAAGAATCTCCGTTTATGTCTGATAAGATGCGATTGGATATTATAATTAACAATTTAATGTCAAATGCAATTCGGTATCAAGATCCATTAAAACAACCGTTGGTTATTTCTATCGATGTGAAAAACGATGGCCAATGGTGTACAATATGCATTGAAGACAATGGAATTGGAATTAGTCAGGAGAATCAGGAGAAGATATTCGAAATTTTCTATCGCGTTTCTGATAAATCGATTGGCTCCGGTTTAGGACTCTACATTGTGAAAGAAGCAGTAGAAAAGCTAAGTGGTGAAATGAGTTTGACTTCTGAATTGGGAAAAGGTTCAACGTTCACGATTCGGATTCCACAGATGGGTTGATGGTTTGAGTTATTGGTTTATGAATTGCGAAAGGTGACGCTAAAAGTTTTTCCCGCAGATTCCTGCAGAGAAAAAAGTTATATTTATAAATTCATCTTTACCCTTCTTTAAAAAGAAATTAGGAGAGAATTTTTGTTCTCTCCTAATTTGTATGTGATCCTAATTGTTTATTCTTTCACCACTTTCACAATGTACGAGGTTTCTTTTGTAGTCACAGTGCAGATATAAATTCCTGCCGGAAGAAAACCGATGTTAATGTTTTCAGAAGAAGTGATATTGTTTTTCGTCAACAATGTTTTTCCGTCTATGGTGCGGATAATTAAATTTGCATTCTCCTGAAGATTTTTCGAAAAAGCAAATACAATATTTGATGATGAAGGATTCGGAGAAGCGCTGATTTGGAATGAAGATGTCATGCCATTTAATCCTGTTTGTAATCGAATTACATTATAGGTAGTGTTCGTCATCACCGGAACATTGCTGTCGAAAATGATACCAGCGCGGTTGTTGATCACTGTCGCAGGCGCAAGATTTGATTTTGTACGGATAGCATAATTCACATAACCGTTACTTCCTGCCTGATCGCTGCCGCTATCCGGCAATTGGATATTGTAAAACGTAAATGCAATTATTCCGGTTCCTTCCATTGTCATATTCACAGAATGGGATGAGCCAAGTAATCGGAAGGAAAGCAAATCAAGTCCACTGTCAATAGTATCTTTCACAATCACATTACTTGCTGTTGCATTTCCTGTATTCTGAAAGTGAATAGAGTATTGAATTTCTGTTCCTACAGCAATCTCTCCTGCCGGCACTGCAATTTTCTCATTCGGATCCCAAGCAAGCGTAAGCAACTGATGTAAATTAACGGTGTTGTTTGTTAAATCTGTATCGTTCAATGGCCCGATGGTAAGTGTAGAGTTTAAATAGTCACCTAAAACCGCAGTAAGCGATGGCAGAAGGTGCAACATAATTGATCCATGTTGTCCCGGTGCAAGATTAGAATACGTCCATTGCAAAGTTTGTCCGCTTTGTAGAAAAGGTGCAGGGTTGGCACTAACAAAAGAGTAAAGCGAGTCCATAACAAAAGTGATGGTATCACTTTCCGTTGCAGTACCATTATTTTGATAGTTGATTGGCATCGGCTCAACTTGTCCCGGCTTCGCCCCCCAGTTCGGGCAAGTTATTGCAACTTCATGAACATTTGGAATTAACTGAAATCCAAAATTCAAGTCTGATGTTAATTGAGATTGCGGAATACAAGTGAGTGTTGCAGGAGTTGTCTGATTCCAATAGGTAAATCCTCCTGTTGTGAGCGTATAATTTATGGTAGAATCTGTATAGAAGAAAGCATAGTTACCTGCGGCATCAGAAGAAACATAATAATTTCCGGGAATAAGGTTTACGACATGATTGGCAATACCCGTTTCATTTGTATCGCGGATTCCATCGCCATTCAAATCGTTAAAAATAGTTCCTGTTAAGTAAGAGAAATTGACATTTCCACCACCACAAGCTCCAAAATGAAAAGCGAAACCGGAAGGCATATTGCATGATGTACTTACAGGAAATTGAGTAGCAATAGAGGGGTAAGGATATGCATTCGCCCAATTGCATGCAGTATCACCGAGGACTAAATAGTCGAGATTCGTTGTACCACGAAGTCCTATCTGTGTAATGAGTGGTGTTGTTGTAAGAGCATTATTTCCATAAACAAAACGAATGCAATTAGAGCCTTCATTCATCCATAGCTGAAAACTTACATCGCCACTATTTCCGAAGTAGGAATAATGAAGCCATTGTACAATACAAATTCTGTTTGGAGCAGAACCGATTGTTGTGTATTGCAAACTTGCATTGGTATTAAAATGGATAAGATCGGCACCGAAAGGAGCGACCACATTATTTTGTGAACCTGAGAGGATAGAAAAAAACGATCCCGTTCCGGCAGAATCAAGTTGAATATAACCGTTCGTATTTACAGACATGTAATCGTGATTGACACCACCATAATTGAATGTAAAACCAATAGGGATTCCCTGATAGGAAATATCATCAACACCTTGAGCATCCACCGTAGTTCCGGTGATGACACTAAAAGTATCCAATGATGCAGTAAAAGGAATAGCTGCAACCTGTGCGTAAGAATTTTGCGAAAGCAAACTAATTACGAATAGCAATGAGAATAGTAGACTTTTTCTCATGATTTTTTTAGGGTTAGAGGTAAGGAGAATTTAAGAATGCTAATTTGGTAATTTATTTTGAATTAACTAAATTTTTTAGTGTGAGGAAAAGAGCTTTTAAAAGTGCTGTTTTCCGGAAAGAGAGAAAAGTGCCCTAATAACGCCTATTATGTATTCTGTATTCCTTCTTTTCGGCTTACTATGGTGCAAATAGAAAAACGAGATTCATATAAGATGACCAATAATTGTTCTTTTAAGTGAGTTAGAAAGGCAAGTCCAAAAGATTCCTTCGCAATTTACTGTTTGCTTTTTCACATTCCTCAAAAGGGAAAAGGGTTCGCAAATTAAACCTCTCCCCAATTTTTAATTTATTGATTCAATTACTAACCATAAATTTATGATAGTACGTACTTGATCCATTATGTGAAGGAATAGATATTTGCAAGAAATAGATGCCTGTGGCAAAATTGCTTACAGGAATTGAAATGGTCCAGTCATTCGATTGAGCAGTTGGTTGATCATGATAAATTCGTTGTCCAACAACATTAAAAATATCAATGTTTGCTTTGTCGTTTTCATTAAGTCCAAAAATATGAAAAGTTAAAGCTCCTGTTTGTGGAACCGGATTCGGATAAGAAATAATGCTAAAAGGTAAAATTTCAACAGGCGGTTTACAGTTCTTTAAGGGTCTTTGTTCATGACCTTTAAATAAGGTAATTCCTCCTGCATAATTTCCTACAACAAGATCAAGCATTCCGTCATTGTTAAGGTCTCCACCGGAAACAGTTGCACGTTTTCCTTCATTGATACCGGCATAAACCACATCCGACAATTGGAAATTGCCATTGATATTGTTGTCAATATTGGTGAAGGAATAAATAGAATCACTTTCAGTACCTACCAGTAATTGATAATTTCCATCGCTGTCAGTCATAAGAAATGGAATTGCATATCCTGTGCAACATAGTGGAAGCACATCAATACCGCCAAACTCATTATTGGTAGGAATTTTATTGAAGAAGGGAAGTGAATCAGTTCCTGTGTTTTCGAAATATTTAATTGTGCCACTTCTTTCACCGATTAACAAATCCAATTTCCCATCGCAATTAACATCGACGATTTGAGGAGCCGCAAATTGTCCTACATCAATAGAATCGAATTGCAATCCTGTTAAAATAAAGTTGGCCGGATTTCCCGGCAAAGCTGTGTTTGTAAAATAATATAAATGACCTGACGATTCACCCAGTATCATATCTTGATCGCCATCAGAATCTAAATCACCAAAAGCAGGATAAAGGCCGTTGAGGTTAAGAGTGCTGAGGTTTGAATAATCCCTCGTTATTAAATTAAATGCCGGCGAATGTTTAGTTCCTGTATTTTTATAAAGCGCCAGCACTGCAGGATTAGGAGCGGTTGTTGAATAATAATAATTGTTACCGATTAGTATATCCAACAAAGAGTCGCCATCGAAATCAAAGAAGACAGGATTGGAACCTTCGCCCACATCGATCATATCGCTTTGAAGAAAGTCCTTTTTCTGAAATTCGAATTTTGGAACCGATGAAGAGCTTGTGTCAATGTAGCACCAGGATGAAGCTGTATCTTCCGAAGCGCCTCTGTTTGGAGCTGCAAGCAAATCTTTTTTGCCGTCATTATTTATATCTTCATAAAAAGTAGCAGGGAATAAACTAAAAGTAATAGGGTGAATTGTATCAGGGTACGAAGTGACTTGAGCAATCATGGAGTCTAACAAAAGAGGAGTACTGCAATTGGTAAGCATCACAGCGTTGGTGCAAATTTGCGGTCCGATAATGATTTCTTTTTTATTGTCTGCATTCAAGTCTAAGGCAAGAATGGTATTTCCCGGATGTAAGGATCCGTTTCTCAGTTCTTCAATGTTTGTGTTATTCTGTGTAGGCATAGTGTGCATACGACACGGAGTTAATGAGTCTCCGAGTGTAATATCACATGTGAAGAAACTTTCACTGCAACTTCCCCAGCAGTGTTCCGCCAATACAAATGTTAAGGAATCGCAGGTGCCGAAATTTTCTATTGAAAGGTTTTTTAAATAATAAATATACATTCCGGCAGGATCAAAAGAGAGGAGATCTAAATCGCCATCATTATCTATATCGTTGATAGCGGGAATGTCTACATCAATAATATAAAACAAATTTTGATTGAATGTTTCAACGAAAGAAAAATTCAGTCCTGTGCCTGTTGAAAAATCATTTCTGTAAACTGCAAATGAGTTATTTCGGGAAGTGAAGATGTCAATTTTCCCATCACAATTATAATCCTTTAAAAGTACCCAGCCGGATAATTCAGGGGGGATTTTTTTTTGATATTGTGGTGCATAATTATAACTCGACTGTCCTGTAGTTCCCGTATTCAGGAATGTATAAACTTTATTCGTACTTCTGTCGAAAACAAATAAATCCTGAATTCCGTCGCCGTTTAAATCAATGGATGAGAATTGCGGGTTGTTAAAACCTCCTGCAAAAGGGTATTTAATGGTATCTCCCCATTGAATTACAGGAATTGAGTCCCAATAGGTGAATGGAGTCTGGGCAGAACTACTTATTGATCCTCCTGCAATTAAAATTAAAAAGAATAACTTTCTTAAAATATTCATTCGTTTTATCGTATTAAAGTTAGAAATCCTTTTTTTGCTATTTTTTCCGAATTTTCTTTATTAATAATTTCAATCACGTAGTAATACGTTCCTTCGCTCACTTTTTTTTCATTGAAAGTACCATCCCACTTGTTGTTTTCATTATTGCCATCAAACATTTTCTTTCCCCATCTGTCATATATAAAAAAGTGTAAAGAGTAATAATTGAGAGCGGCATTAGGAAAAGAAAAAAAATCGTTTTTGCCATCACTATTTGGTGTGAAAACATTTTCAATGTTAGTAATGATTACTTGCGAAGAAGTGTTCTTGCAATTCATGATATCGGTAGACTGCAACGTTACGATATATATTCCGGGACTTGAATAAGTATGAGTAGGGTTAAGAATAGTGTCAGTTATACCATCACCAAAATTCCATTGGTATAAAACAGCATTGATGCTATTATTGGCGAACGAAATTTCTGTTCCAAGTGCATTTAATTGAAGAGAAGAAAAATTTGCTAGTAGTGGAGGTTGAGTTGTATTAATTGAAATGAGAAGATTGCTTAACATGATTCCAACGCAGCCATTTGTCGCGCCGTAATTATTTCCCTGTGCACTGCCTGGTAATCCACCTGCACCATTGTACAAAACACTTCCTGAAAGTGCAGGAGAACTTAGCCAACACATTCCGCCGCCGCCGCCGCCGCCTGGTCCGGCACCCAGCAAAGATGGATTTCCGCCATTGCCACCGAAAACATTTACGGTAGCAATATCAGAAATACTGTTCAGAGAAAGGAGAACAGTTCCTCCTGCGCCTGCACCACCAATACCATCAGAATGAGTGGGTGTGCCGCCGTTCAAAGAAGAAGCACCGGAAGCATCGATGCTGTTAGAATTTGTTGTCATCTGATTTCCGGTGATGATAATTATCCCACCTCCATTTGCTCCACCTGTTCCGTCATTGTAATGTATCGAACCGGAACCACCTCCGCCACCCATGAAAATTTTATTTTCAGTCGGAGAATAGGAGAGACCATATCCACCTAATCCTTGCGACAGTTTGTAATACGTATTCAAAGGATAACCCCAACCGCCGTTTCCACCACAGCCAAAATTAGAGCCGCCTGCTCCACCGGCAGTATGAGAATTTCCTCCGCCTCCGCCATTTGCAGGAGCACCTTTTGCAGAAGTGAAAGGTGCAATTCCGTAAAATGCTATGCCTTCACCTTTGGGAGCATTCGCAATTAAAGACGGAGTTTCGCTGACAAAGGATGTATCAGTGATAAAATCTGTACCTGAAATTATTATCCCACCACGAAATCCTGTAGTTGAAACATCTATTCCGGATTGAAGTTCAATCGTGCCTGTAGCATCAATGGCCAGAACACCGCCGGTACTGCCATTCCACGGCTGACAAGTAAGCGTACTGCTGATAATTGGGTTAACATATTGAGGCACCCGAATCACTTGTACTTTTCCGTAGGTGTCGTAAGCCCTTACAAGCGGATATTGAAGTTCGAGTGTTGTATTTCCGATAATGGATTTTACTTTCGAATATTCGTAATTCCCGGCTCCGGCATAATTGATAATTGCACCATAGGATGAAGTATTACTTGCATCTATTTGTGCTCCCTGCATTTGAATAATTAAAATCAAATCGTTGGCGCCAAAAAGTGTAGCATCACCAACAATTATTTTTTGATTACATGGAAAAGCAGATTGAAGTAGTGGTGTGTAAGCGTTGACTATTCCGCTAATCGAAGGCGAGCCTTCTGAACCATTGCCTATCGATTGGCTGAAGACGTCATAAGCAGGACCTGTGATGGCTGAAAATAATAATACAAAGCGAAGGAAATAGTGTTTGCGAATCATTTTGAATTAACTTCATTACTAGTATACGAAGAGACTCCGAAAGTACGTATTATCTTGGGTTAATTCGTAAATAAAGGGAATCGATATTTAACAAAATTCATCTTTCGTATAGGAAAGTTTGTTCTATTTCACAATTCCCAATTTCCCGTTGTACTTTTCTTTGTTCGATTCAAAAGAATAAAAATAACTTCCTGAAGCTAGTTCGCTTATATTTAAGTTGAACAGATGTTCGCCCAAAGAGATATTATTCAATGGAAGAGAGTAAACAACTTTTCCTGAAAGGTCATAAAGTGTAAACTGCAAATGTTGAATTGGTTTTACAACTGAATACTCAATAGCGGTATTTTCTGTAGCAGGATTTGGAAAAATATTCACGTGAGCAACAAATTGAGATAATTCTTCTATTCCTATTGGTGCTTCGCCGACTACAGGAAAGATCGCTGCATCTACATCAAGAGAACCGGCGTCAAAGAGGGAAGACCAAATATTGCTGCTGTTTTTCACCCAGCATAATTTTTCACCCAGACCTTGTCCATCTGAATTGCTGATTATCCCAATAGTATCACCCGCTGTTTGTGGAAGCACCACACTTAAAAAAAAGGAATCCGTTAAAAGGACAGGTAGTTGCATGAGGAATTCGGTATAGATTTCATTGGTAGCAGAAGTGTCGACAAAGCTCAATTGCACAGGAAAACTGGAGCCAAGTAAGGTGTCCGGACCACCGGTTAACGGATTTACACTGTACACATTTATATAAACAGAGTCGCTTGAATTAGTGATGTATTTTGCCCCAAATCGAACAACTACTTCATTCAATTGATGTCCATCAGCTACGGAGCATTCCGTTCCAACTGAATCGCCAACAGGTTTTGTTGCATATTTTTGAGCTATTTCTCGATCACCAAATCCGTTGTTGCCACATACGAAGCCTTCATTTCCTGCTTGATAAAGTGTGTCAATGGAAAATGCAGACGGATCAAAATGACATTTCAAAGTGTCTCCCTCATGTGCAAAGGTGCTGAAGGATGAGCAAATGCAACAGATGATTGCTGTTAAAGCTGAAAGTCCGGTAATTGTTTTCGTTTTCATAGGGTTTAAGGAGAGTTGATTTTTTCTTACTGCAATTTTACGAATTTTTTTTCGGAAGGGATATTTTATATTGTTTTTTTATCGTTAAATTTTTTAACGAAAGGACTAAGAGAAATGTGCGTCAACTTAAGAGAACATACAGTCCATTTTTTGTTGGAAATCTAGTTCATCCTATTTTCCATATACATAACATCTTCATAAGGAAGCAATTGATTTTCCTGCTGCATACTATTTCTGTTCATTCGCATGTATTTTGCAACGATCTGCCAAAAACAGAAAGGGGATAAATTATAAACCATATCTTCATGTTTTAAATCTCCGACCTGCAATGAAAGAATATCTGATTTTTTTGTTATTTGTAATATCAAGCATTAACACTCAAGGACAATATGTCAAATTCGCAAATACCATTAGGAGTCAATCATCACAATATGGCATTAGAGATACGACTGTCTTTAAAATTGATTCAGCAGGTAATTCAATTTGGGTGAAAGATTTTTCGGGCTTCATTGCCAATTCAATCTATCGTAACCAATTAATAGGTTCGGCCTTCGATGGTGAATATTTATATGTTTTAGAGAATCAGGGCAGAGATTTTTCAGGTCTTCCTCATACTTATAATCCGGCTGTCATTAAAATGGATACCTTAGGGAATGTTGTATTTATCATGCAGGGTACAGTGCAGCCGGGAGGTAGCTATGATGTGATAGATATTTTTCCTTCTCTTACAAATGGTGTTTGGATTTTGGATGACATTGCTCCGGGATTTACTCATTATGGTGGTGCCAGACACATGGATAGTATTGGGCTGATAGATGTAAATCTCGGATTTTGGTATGGGTCAGTGGCAAGTGCTAAGAAAATTTGCCTTCTTCCTGATTCCAATTATATCGTTTGTGTGAATCATCGTTTTTCTTCCGGCGCTAGTTGGGAATTTCCCGCATTGACTAAATTTGCAAGTGACGGCACAATTATATGGCGAGCAGATTACATTATCTCAAGTGGCACTTCGGTTACCCGATTAAATGAAGAGGCAATGACCATTGATAGTTCCGGTAATATTTACATGATATGTGATTTTTGGAGCTACCCGGATTATGGCATTGCGGGAATTAAAATAGATTCAAATGGCAGTTTATTAATTTCAAAAGTTTGGCTAAATTTATCATTTAATTCTATCCAATCATTTAGATTTGAAAGTGGTGAATTAATATGTTCAATAAATGGTTTAGAAACACATTTCGATACAATATTCAATAATTCATGTCTCAATGGGCAAAATTTTACTATATCAGTTGGTAATAATTATTATCCAAGTTCAAGCTCAATTCTTTTTTCGACAGCAAGTTTTTTACCAACCAACGGCATCCCTTTTATTTTTACTCAACCCATCTATCCCGATTATTGTTCAAGTGTATCTAGTGATGAAATTTCATTAAATAAGTCAAGGTTCAATATTTATCCAAATCCAACCAAAGGAAACTTTAATATTGAAACGGATTTCGACGGAGTTTTTGTTATGAAAATTTATGATCTTTTTGGAAGAATTTGTATTGAAAAAAATATAAGAAACAAAAAAAGCATTGATGTAAGTTCGCTGAAAACAGGGATATACTTTGTAACTTTTGCGAATGAGTTTAAAACTGAATTAAGGAAGTTGATTATTGAATAGCGAGAGTGTTTTAAAGTTTTTCCGGCAGATTCCGCAGAGATAAGTAAGTCTCCATTTGGTTGCAAAGCATTTTTTTGTTTTTTAAAATGAGTGTATTTAACATTTTCCCGTCAACCCAATTTCATTTCCCAGCAATCCGTTTCAACATATTTCTAAAAATAAAAAAATGAAATGGAACCATGAGGTACCAATAATTTCTTCCTGCAACTCCTGTCGGGCGAAATGTTGCAGTCTGTTTAACAAGACATCGATTGTTGTTTTTTAGTATTGAAAATTCGAGCCATGCTTCTCCCGGTATTTTCATTTCTGCAAATAATAGTAAACGATGATTTTTTCGGTCAGCTAAAAGGACTCTCCACAAATCCAAGGCATCGCCGGGTTGCAGATCTACATTGCTACGTCTACCTCTAAGTAGTCCAACACCTCCCATTAATTTATCGAGTGCTCCGCGGAGGCGCCACAAAAAAGTTGCATAGTACCATCCATTACTTCCACCAATGCTAAAAAAACGATTCGCTACTTCCTCTACTTTGTCTTCAGGGATTTCTATCCATCGGCGATCTACGTAGCAACCATTTTTAGGCACTTCAATATATTGATTGATATCTAATCGATGGAGGTTGCTTCCTGCTGCATCTTTCCAACTCGACACAACCATGTTTTGCGAAATTGCCTGGAAAGCAAGCCGAATAGCTTCAGGATATGGAATTAGTTCTTGCGGGAGAAAATCACGCACAGAATTTTCTTTACACACAACATCATTTTTCATACTCTCTACGAGTTGTCTGGCAATTGCAAAATTTATGGATGTTATCAAGTAGAGCCATAGTGCAGAGAGACGTGGAAAAGGAACCGGGAAAATAAATATTTTACGGTTATAGCCTCTCACAGCGGCATATCCCAGTAGTATTTCTTTATAAGTAAAAATGTCCGGGCCGCCAATTTCAAAGACCTTGTAGAAGGCTTTGGGATTCAAAAGGCAGGAGTGAAGATAGTTAATGACATTGCGAATGGCAATTGGTTGACAATGCGTATTAAGCCAGTTAGGAGCAATCATGATTGGTAATTTCTCTACCAGATCACGGATAATTTCAAAGGATGCACTACCCGAGCCAACGATAATTCCTGATTCAAATATCGTGTATGCTTTCCCTGATTCCCTTATGACATCACTGACAATTTTGCGCGCTTTTAGGTGAGGAGACAAATTTTGCACATTACTGATTCCGCTTAAATAGATCAGTTGTTGTACTTGTGTGAGGTAAGCAACTTTTACAAAACACTCAGCGGAAATTTTTTCATGTTCCTGAAGAGCGGATTTTTCATCACGCAAAGAATGGATTAAATAGTATGCAACATCAAATTGTCTGTTTTCAAAAATCAATTCCGCTTTTTCCGGTTGCAGGAAATCAAATGCAAGGATGGTAATTTTGTCGAGCAGATCAGCAGCCGGTTGAAATCGTCGGATATCTCTTACAATACAAGTCACTTCATGACCGGCCTCAACTAGTACCGGCAAAAGTCGCATGCCAATATATCCATTGGCCCCTGTAAGTAAGATGCGCATGTATTAAATTTTGCCGTATGAAAGGTAGGTGTTTTTATTGAAGAAAACCATTACATTCGCATTTCAACTTAACTACTACGAATATGGATTCTATTAAACTGACATTTACCCCGGTACCGCCTAAAAAGTTGGGAACAATTTTTGTTATTGAAGATAACCCTATTGAGCTCGAAATGGTGATTGAATACTTTAGTAAATATCCCGGTTTGACCCTTAAGGGGTTTACAAATGGTGATGAATGTGTCAAAGAAATTGTTGTCTCAGGCATTTCACCCGACATGATATTGATTGATTATTTTTTAGATTCAGAAATAGCGCATTCAAAAGACGGGTTGGAAATTCTTGTCAAACTCAAAGAAATAAGTTCGAACTCTTCTATTATTATGCATACTTCAGTAGAGAATCAACGGATAATCGATTTGGCCAGACAAAAGGGTGCCATTGCCTACATTGTGAAAGGTGCAGCAGGATATAAGAAGTTAGACTCAATTATTGAGAAGTACTTCGTTTTCAATGCTGATAATGGAGGAGAAATTTAATTTTTAAATTATTATTGTTTAAGGAAGAGTAGTGTCCTGAAACATTCTTAAAATTCTTGTGAATTAATTAAACATGGCTCAACAAAACGACATTGTAATCGCACGAAAAAACAAACTAATGATCTTTGTTCTGATCGTTTGGTTGTATTTGACCTATAATTTTGCTGAAAATATATTTATACTATTTGTAAGCGACAAAGGGGTCTCCGGTTCGGCGGTTTTTTCTTTTCTTCTGAATGGATTTTTAGTCGGTATTTGCATTGCCTTTTTAATTTATACTGTCAAACGTTTTTTAGATAAACGACCCGGATTGATCATTAATAATATGGGTGTTTTGGATAATTCCGGATTAGTGTCCGCTGGAATGGTTTTCTGGACAGATATTGTAGAAATTAATAAAAGCCGCGTACTTTTTACAGAATGTGTTTTGATTAAAGTAAAAAATCCGGAGCGATATGTTTCTGTGCAGAAAAATTTGTTTAAGCGTTCATGGCTTAATATCGAAAATCGTCGTATGGGTTCGCCAGTGAATATTGCTGCAAACGGACTTAATATTAAGTACAACGATCTTTTTAGAATCATCCAGGATCGTTACCTGGCTAGTCATGTTGAATCCAGAACGTATGAGTTGAAGCGTGAAAAGAACACCATTCTTCGTGAGAAAAGTGAGCTATTAGATTCAATCAACTATGCTAAACGAATTCAAACTGCATTGTTGCCTTCTTCGTCAATGATTAAGGAGCGCATTGGAGAAAATTTTATTTTGTATCTGCCTAAAAATATTGTTTCAGGGGATTTCTATTGGGTGGAAGTTCAAGGTGACTGGGTATTTTTTGCAGTATGTGATTGCACCGGACATGGAGTGCCGGGTGCTTTGATTAATATCGTTTGTAATAATACATTGAATCGTTCTATTAAAGAATATGGTCTTATTGAGCCTGCAAAAATACTTGACAAAGTTTCAGAGCTCATCGTCGAGAGTATTGGCCTCGATGGCGAAGTAAAAGATGGAATGGATGCAAGCATCTGTGCATTTAACAAAACTACACGAGAACTTTTTTGGACGGGAGCAAATATTCCATTATGGATTGCAAGAAGCGGAATCGTGTATGAAATGCTTGAGTTTAAACCTGACAAACAAACAGTAGGTTTTTCCGAAAACCGCATGCCGTTTACCACTCATAAAATCGACATTCAAAAGAATGATATTCTTTATATGGCAAGTGATGGTTATGCCGATCAGTTCGGTGGCGAAGCAGGAAAAAAAATGACACGCAAGAAATTAAAAGAAATATTGCTTTTGCAGAAAGGTAAATCATTAACCGAGCAGCAGAAAAATTTGTTGAATTTTCACACCGAATACAAAAAAGAAGGAGATCAAATCGATGATATTCTGGTGTTAGGAGTAAGAATAGAGAAATAATTTGGAGCGCGAAACGGCTTCTTTTTTATGTTTTGGCTGTTTTTTGTCCGATTAACCTTTCAAGAATGCTATATCTGCGCTTTTGCAGCTTTTAATAACGCTAAAAGCAGTTTTTTTGACGATTTACATCATAGTGAATTGTAAGGATTTATAGAAATTTGTTAATTAAATACAAGGCCGCACAAAACACGCGAGCACTGATTCAATTATGAACTAAATAGAGTATTATCATGAAAAAATTAATCCTTTTTGCAGCGCTAGGAATTCTTTTCCCGCTATTGAGCATCGGCCAATCCTATTTTGGACCTGGTGTCATAACAACGACCATTGCCGGTTCTGTGCATGATTTCTCCTCAGTACAGTGGAATCCATACAATGCAACGACTACATTGGGAGGGCAAATTTGTCAACCTTGCCACACTCCTCATAATGCAGATTTGTCTGTTGTTGATGCTCCGCTTTGGAACCATAGTTTTACAACTCAAACGTATCAAATGTACACGGGTTATGAATTTGGTCCGGGTGGTGCAGGTTACGGTTTAACTGTTCCAAATGGAACATCCAAATTGTGTCTTTCTTGCCATGATGGTTCTGTTGCAATGGGAGCATTTGGTTCGCAAACAGGTTTTGCTCACATGACAAGTGATGCAAGATTAGGCATGAACCTTAAAAATGACCACCCTATTTCATTCGTATTTGATTCCTTACAAGCAGGTGGAGTTTGGGATAAAACGCATGTTTATTCCGGCACAAAAACAGTGAGCAGTTTATTAGATGGCAACAGTAGAGTTCAATGTACATCTTGTCACCTTGTTCATAGTAACCCTACCGGATATTTATTGGTAATGAGCAATCAGGGATCAGCGCTGTGCTTAGCTTGCCATAAAAAATAAGCGGATCTTAAAATAGAGATTTTTATGTCGTTTAAAAATAATCAAATAAAGTTTGATTTGGTTCCGGCTATGTGATGGTTTTATTCTAATAAAAATCTTATATAATAAACTTAAGGTATGAATCTCTCAAGAATAGTGTTTGTTGGTTGTATTTGTTTTTTTATTCTTCAATTCGCTGCTGCACAGACACCAACTATTCAATGGCAGAAATGCGTGGGCGGAACTAGTTTCGATGAATCTTATTCCGTAAGACAAACCACAGATGGAGGATATGTCGTTGCAGGTCAAAGCTACTCTGATGATGAAGATGTAGTTGGCATTCATGGCTCCAATGATGCATGGATTGTTAAGTTTGATGAATTTGGAATTATGCAATGGCAAAGATGTTTAGGAGGCACTTCATCTGATCAGGCATTTGATATTTGCCAAACGATTGATGGCGGATATATCGTCACCGGGGCAACAGCTTCGAATAACGGTGATGTAAGCGGTCATCATGGAGCAACCGGAAGTTCGTATGATTGTTGGGTGGTTAAGCTCAGCAGTACGGGTACAATAGAATGGCAAAAATGTTTAGGCGGAAATAGTTCTGATATAGGTTACTCAATACAGCAGACAACAGATAGCGGATATATTGTAGCAGGAGTAACTAACAGTTTAAATACAGGCGATGTTACCGGTAATCATGGAGCGTATGATTATTGGGTAGTGAAATTAAATAATTCCGGAACCATTCAATGGCAAAAATGCTTAGGAGGATTAGGCGACGATCAGGCTCAATCCATTCAGCAAACAAGCGATGGAGGTTTCATTGTTGCAGGACGAAGCGACTCTAACAGTGGTGATGTCAGCGGTAATCATTCAGGGCTTCACGACTATTGGGTAGTGAAACTGGATAATGCAGGAACGATTCAATGGCAGAAATGTTTAGGGGGAACTGGAATTGATCAAGCGCGTTCAATACAACAAACAAGCGATGGAGGTTTTATTGTTGCAGGTAGAAGTCAGTCAGAAAATGGCGATGTAACCGGACATCATGGCTTGGCATCCTGGGACGATTATTGGGTTGTAAAATTAAATGAAGGCGGAGGTATTCAATGGGAAAAAAGTTTCGGCGGAACGAGTGGTGATTATGCTTCTTCCGTCCGACAAACAACAGATGGTGGGTACATTGTTGCCGGATCTACTTACAGCACCGATGGAGATGTTTCCGGTCATAGTATAGCAGCGATAAATTTAGATTACTGGATTGTTAAATTAAGCAGTAGCGGTGCACTGAGCTGGCAGAAATGTTATGGCGGAACAGATCATGATGAAGCATTTTTAATTCGCCAAACAAATGACGGAGGCTTTATCGTTACAGGCAAAACATACTCCGGTAATTTGGATGTAAGCGGAAATCATGGACAAGATGACTATTGGCTTGTCAAGCTAAGCAGTACCGGCATTTCAGTGCAGCTTAAATGTTTCATCGAAGGATATTATCTTGGTAATAGTATGATGAGTGCAGTGATTGATCCTGTAAATCATCCAAACAATTGCGACACGTTGATACTTTCATTAGCTGATGCAACGTTGCCATACAACATTGTTTATACTGATACAGCAATTATGTTGACAAATGGCACGACTGCTTTTGATTTTCCTTCAGCAATTTTCGGAGGACAATACTATTTCGTAATTCATCATCGGAATGCACTAGAGACATGGAGTGCGCTTCCTGTTTCTGTTAACAACACCGTGATGAGTTATGATTTTTCCAATGCACTTTCAAAAGCGTATGGAAATAACATGCGCAATTTATCAGATGGAAATTTTGCTTTGTATAGTGGAGATGTAAATCAGGACAGAAGTATTAACTCCACCGATTTCTCAGGACTTGAAAGCACCACAGCATTATTTATAGCCGGATATTTAGTAAACGACATTACCGGTGACGGTATGATAGAATCATCAGATTATAGTTTACTTGAAAATAATTTGCAGGTAGTTGTGATGGGGCCGGGGATTACGCCTTGAGAGTTTTGGTTAATTTTTTTTTGCATGAGGAAATCTGAGTTAATGAGGCGTTAGAAAATCAAAGGATTAAAATCCTTTAAAAATATTTAACCCGATTATTTTTTATTAAATAATCTTTTCAATGTAGGCTCAAAGTTTATTCCTTCACAACTTTAAATATTCCTCTTTGGCCCTTGTTTGTCAAAATGTCGACAAAGTAAATTCCCGCCTTGTCAATACCAAATTCAAATTTATTGATTTCCTTCTCAGAAAAAGAAAGAATTTTTTGTCCAATTATATCAAATACTTTTATCTCTGCAAAATCATAAGTTTCATTAAATACAATATGCACGTTTTGTAATGTCGGATTCGGGAAAATTTTAGTCGAGCTTAAAAAATTATTTTCATCTATTTTTAAAAGAGTAATATTATAACAATTGGAAGTATCTGTACAACCGTTTTCACTTACAGCAACAGCATAAGATCCACTGATTGTTGCAGTAAATGTCTGATTTATTTCTCCTGGAATTGGTAACCTCGTATTGCAATCAATCCATTGATAAATTGCAATCAATGCATTAGCAGTAAGTGTTGGGGAACTAACAGTAACGGAAGTGTCAACTACATTGAAAGTAACGGATTGAATTGAAGAGTCAGGACATAATCCGTTTGTCAAATAAGTAATTGTATAAGTTCCGGGTAATGAATTGCTCAAATCAATTTGCCCGGAAATAGAATCTAAAACTATTCCGGCCGGCACACCGGAAAAACTTCCCCCCGCCAGTCCGGAGATTGTCGGTGTTTGAGATATATCATTATTGCAATATAATCCAGAAGAATAATTAAAAGAAGCATCATCTACAGAGCTGATCGACACGGACTGTGTAGATGAATTCGGGCATGTGCCGGTTACCGAATAGGTCACTGTGTATGATCCGGGTGTTGACGTGCTCACAATAATAGTTCCGGTGGCTGTATTAATGCTTAATCCAGCCGGAGCACTTGAAAAAACTCCTCCGACAAGGCCTGTTATTGATGGGGTTGTATTGGGGTTGTTTATGCAATAAGATGATGCGCTGTAATTAAAACCTGCATTGCTAAGAGCAATAACATTCACCGTTTGCGTGGATGAATTCGGACAAGTTGCTACTGTAGTATAAGTGACCGTGTACGTTCCGGGTGTCGATGAACTTAAATTGATTAGACCTGTAGTTGAATTAATATTTAAGCCTGCAGGAGCGCCGGAAAAAATCCCACCGGCAAGACCTGTAATTATCGGTGTAGGGTTCGAGCTGCTTACGCAATACGATAATGTGCTGTAATTAAATCCTGCATTGCTAAGTGCATTGATTGTTACCGATTGATTGGTTGAGTCGGAACATAATCCGGAAACAATATATGTTACTAAATATGTTCCGAGTGCCGATGTGCTTATATCAATTATGCCGGTACTTCCGTCAATTGCTAAACCCGAAGGCGAGCTTGAAAAAACACCTCCGGCTTGTCCTGTAATAACCGGATTAGGATTTGCACTGTTCGAACAATAAAAAGTGCTGCTGTATTGAAAGCTTGCATCGCCAACTAAACTTATGGTTACTGAATGAGTAGATGAATTTGGACAGGTGCCTGTTACCGAATACATCACAGCGTATGTTCCGGGTGTTGACGTACTCACAATAATAGTTCCGGTGGCTGAATTAATACTTAATCCAGCCGGAGTACTTGAAAAAACTCCACCGGCAAGGCCTGTTATTGTTGGGGTTGGATTCGCACTGTTTACGCAATAGGATGATGAACTGTAATTAAATCCTGCATTGCTGAGGGCATTGATCGTTACCGATCGTGTTGAAGAATTCGGGCATGTGCCGGTTACCGAATATGTCACCGTGTATGTTCCGGGTGTCGACGTACTCACGATAATAGTTCCTGTGCCTGCATTAATACTCAACCCCGCCGGAGCGCCGGAGAAAATTCCTCCTGCGATGCCTGTTATTGTTGGAGTTGGATTCGCACTGTTTACGCAATAGGAGGTTGCGCCATAACTAAATCCGGCATTGCTGAGTGCATTGATCGTCACAGATTGTGTGGATGAATTCGGGCAAGTTGCTACTGTAGTATACGTCACCGTGTATGTTCCGGGTGTCGACGTACTCACAAGAATAGTTCCTGTGCCTGCATTAATACTCAAACCCGCCGGAGCACTGGAAAAAATTCCACCTGCAAGGCCTGTTATTGTTGGAGTTGGATTCGCACTGTTTACGCAATAGGATGATGAACTGTAATTAAATCCTGCATTGCTGAGGGCATTGATCGTTACTGATTGTGTGGATGAATTCGGGCAAGTTGCTACTGTAGTATACGTCACCGTGTATGTTCCGGGTGTCGACGTACTCACAAGAATAGTTCCTGTGCCTGCATTAATACTCAAACCCGCCGGAGCACTGGAAAAAATTCCACCTGCAAGGCCTGTTATTGTTGGAGTTGGATTCGCACTGTTTACGCAATAGGATAATACACTGTAATTAAATCCGGCATTGCTGAGGGCATTGATCGTTACTGATTGAGTCGAAGACGCACAAGCACCTGGTGTTGTATAAGTCACTGTGTATGTTCCGGGTGTCGATGTACTCGAGATAATAGTTCCTGTGCCTGCATTAATACTCAAACCTGCAGGATCAGCGGAAAAAATTCCACCTGCAATGCCTGTTATTGTTGGACTTGGATTTGCGCTGTTTAGGCAATAAGATGATGCACTATAATTAAAACTTGCATCCGGCAAGTTGTATGTAACTTCCAAAATCGGAGCGATCCCTGAATTTTTACTTCCAAACTGCCGTGAGCTGCAAACTGTAGCTTCGTCACCAGTCATCATCCATCCAAAATTAGAAGACGATACATCTATCCACCCCTGAACATCTGCCACTAATGAAGCAGTGGAAGAAAAAATTTGTGTGCCAAGGGCAATAGACATTGTTGTAGTAGCTGAACTCGCGCCAAAGTCACCTCCGGGCGTAGTCCAGGAATTCACTCCAAACTTTGCATAGATCCATGTTGCATCAGGAAAAACTGCCGCTGCTCCTGTTCCCGTAGTGGAAAAGGACGTTCCTTCTCCCCAGTCACTTGTTAATAAATGCAAATCGTAATCAGAGATAGAGATGCTTCCGGATACCTGGCTTACGTCTAATGTAAGACTCACATCGGTTACAGTTACACCGCATGGTATTGAAGAAAGATCAAACATCATCAACGACCTTCTGATATTTCCGGTGCATGTTTTTCCGCAAAATAATTTACCTGTTCCATTAGAATTTATTGTGCTGTCCGAATATATGGAGTTGTCTTGCGATGGGGATAGCTGCACCGTAGTTTGTGAGTCAGCAGTTGAATAAAAGAGATTGATCACAAGCAGCTGTAATAGGATTTTTTTCATAGCTAATTATTTTGAATTATTTTTTTCTCATTGGTAAACAACCCTTGGATAGCTTTGTGTCCGTTCTTAATGAAACAGTACGATTTACAAGTATTAAAACAAAACCTTATTGTACTTTTAATTGGCAATCATCATGAAATATAGTCCTGGCCGGATTACTGTTTTTGATATTCTTTCCTGGTTCGCTTTATATAGAAGTTTTATTGTTTAAACGAATATAGGATTTAAAATCTAATCAACACGTTTCTGAGATTGTATATTCTGAAATAACTTGATTTTTTCGCACACAAAGCCTTTTATAAGCGGAGCGATAAATGAATCATCAAGTTCAGACTCATTCATAAACTAGCAAATCGTGTGTAGAACCGCACATCACCCTGAGTAAGCTACAAAGTTGAATTCGATAGACTATTCACTACATTCTTTGCTCCAACAACAAGGCAGAAACTTATCCGACACAAAGAAAATATAAATGGTACTCTGGATATTTTCATTGATTCACTATGAGAAGATCAAACAATCAAGTTGCGAATTCAGTTGGCATTCCGTCTATCAGTGTTCTAACCTTGAGTTCACTCCGATTACCGCTTGTAATTCAGTTTTTTCCCATAAAGAATTTTCTTAATGGTTTCAATCTTCACCCATCCACTAACCCATCCACCAACTCCAGTTTCAGCCACTCGCCAACCCATTCTTTTGATCTCAGCATTGCGAAGATCATTTTGCCGGCATCTAAAAGCCGCGCAATGGTTTCGTTTCTTGAACTTGGAAGATAACCAAGCTTTTCGCGGCGTGAGCTGTAAATAGCAACGGCGAATTTGTCGTGTTCGTTTTCGGCTTCACGGACAGGCAGGAAACGGTCGTTCGTATTCAGTAGCGGTTAGATCGCTTCAAGATCCTGATGTGAAGTCCTTGCTACGCGACATTCAAGAACAATCAGCTCTCGTACAAATGGCAGCAGTGATTCTGTTCCCTGTACCAATGCAAGAAGGGCAGGATTAATTTTTATCAGACCGGAACTCATGTGTCAGTTTTGCTTAAAAGAAACTCGATCGCTTTTTCATAAAAGACTTTTTCTTCCATACTCACCCTGCCCCATAGAGTAGTTGAAATACTTGTTATCTTTATAATCGCCAACACCCTACTCACCCTGCCCCATAGAGTAGTTGAAATACTTGTTATCTTTATAATCGCCAA
>CAYHCU010000005.1:24049-37224 GCA_964355035.1 uncultured Flavobacteriales bacterium
CACCCTACTCACCCTGCCCCATAGGGGCAAAATATCGGTAACCCCCTCCTGAATACGCACCCCAAGCCCCGTAGGGGCGACATATCAAAACCGCAAACAGCTTCAACATTGTGATGACGGATGACTCAATGGAAACCGCATCTTCAGAGTTATAAGATAATTCTACTCCGTTGTTAAACCCAATTGACCATTCAACAAGCCGCCATTCCCGCATATAATAAGCAATCTCACTCCAAACCTGTGTGAGATTCGATAAAGCTTCATTAAACAATTATCTTTGCTCCCCAATTTATTTTGAATGAAAACAATAAAAACAGAAGCGTTTGAGCTTGCATTAAAATTCATCAACGAAACAAACGTAAATATTTTTCTTACAGGAAAAGCCGGAACAGGGAAGACGACATTCTTAAAGTATCTCAAAGAGAATCCAACGGAGAACATGGCCGTTGCTGCACCAACAGGCGTAGCTGCGATCAATGCCGGAGGTATTACATTACATTCAATGTTTCAGCTACCCTTTGGCCCATTTATTCCGGGACATAATGGAACGACCATTGGTTTTGATAAAAAAACGCTCCTCTCACGAATGCGATTTAATTCAGAGAAAATAAGTTTTTTAAATGCTCTTGAATTACTTGTGATCGATGAAGCGAGCATGGTTGCAGCGCATACTGTGGATGCAATCGACACAATACTTCGCGCAGTCAGACGCAAGCAGACTCCTTTCGGCGGAGTACAGGTTCTTTTCATTGGTGATCTGTATCAATTACAACCGGTAGTAAAAGATGAAGAATGGCAGCTATTGAAAAAGCATTATTCGTCGAATTTCTTTTTTGACAGTCATGTGCTGCGAGATAACATTCCTATCATGGTCGAATTGAAAACTATTTTTCGCCAGAAAGATGAAAATTTTATAGACATACTAAATGGTTTGAGGGAGAATAGTCTTACGAAAGAGCATCTCCGGAAATTGAATCAGCGATTGAAGCCTGATTTTATTTCAGGTGAAGGGGATGGATATATTACATTGACTACACACAACAATAATGCGAACAAGCTCAATGAAATTAAATTAGACCGATTGAAAAGCCCTTCCTTAAAATTTACGGCGACAATCGACGGTGAATTTCCCGATCACATAACACCTGCAGAAAAAGAATTGTTGCTAAAAAAGGATGCTCAGGTCATGTTCATTAAAAATGATTCGGAAGGGAAAAGATTTTATAATGGTAAGATTGGAATTGTAAGCGAGATTTCGGAAGATGAAATTGTAGTTAATTGCGATGGAGATAAGATTACAGTTGGCAAACACGTTTGGGAAAACCTGACTTATTCAGTTGATCCTACTACTAAAGAGATCAAAGAATCTTTGATTGGTACATTCACTCAATATCCATTACGATTAGCGTGGGCAATTACAATTCACAAAAGTCAGGGATTGACCTTTGATAAAGTAGTAATTGATGCTGTAAATGCATTTGCAAACGGACAGGTTTATGTTGCTTTGAGTCGTGCTACAACACTCGAAGGATTAATTCTGACAAGTCCTGTAAATGACCGTTTCCTTGGGCCACATGCAGATCTTAAAAACTGGCAAGAGAACAAGCAAGATGAGAAGTCGCTTCCGGCTCTGTTTGAAAAAGCACGACAGGAATACATAAAGCAAATGCTTTTCAATACGTTTTCATTCGAGCATTTTATACATCATCTCGAGAAATTAAAAAAGGAAATTGATGAGTACAAAGATGATGTAGTGATTCGGAAATGGATAAAAGAATTGTCGGACAAGTTTCAAAGTATAAATGAGACAGCCATCAAATTCAAGCAACAGTTACAACTAATTTGGAATGAAAATCCAGATCCTTCCAAAAACGAAAAATTAAATACGAGGATAGGCGATGCTTCAATCTATTTTTCCGGGCAATTAGCTGAATGGAAAAAATTTCTTTCGGAACATCCATTGAAGATCACAACAAGAAAATCATCCAGATTAATAGACAAAGAATTCGAAGAAATTAACGAACAAATAATATTTTGCGCAACGAAATTAGAAATCTGCAAAAAAGGTTTCCGGATGAATGAAATGACAACATGGAAAAAGTATTTGCCGCAAAATAGTGAGAAGATTAAAACTTCTTATCATTCATCCGCTAAAGAAGGAGTTTCAGAACAGCAATCAGGTTTATACGAAATACTGGTAGCATTTAGAAATGAGCAGGCAGAAGAAAAGGATTTGCCGGCTTATATGATATTCAGTACTCAGGCAATCAAGAATTGTTGTCAGCTTTTACCCGGCGATAAAGAGTCACTACTTGCAATAACCGGCTTTGGTAAAAAGAAAGTGAATGAATTTGGCGATGATGTCTTGCAGATTATTCATCAATATTGTGAGGAGTATAATATTCAATTGAATTATGTAAAAGAAAAAGTAAAAGGAGGAAATGTTTTTAAGAAAGCATCTGCATTATCTCCTACAGTAAAAGAAACCGTAGCCCTTTTCAAGTCAGGAAAGAATCTCGCGGAGATATGTACAGCACGTAATCTTGTCGAATCAACAATAGAAGGTCATTTTGCTATAGCAATAAAAAACAAACTGGTCAATATCGAGCACCTTTTAAAAAAGCAGGAAATCGAATCTATTTCTTCTTTTTTTACAGATGGAACAATAGAGTTAAAAACAGCACATGAGAAATCTGAAGGAAAAGTGTCCTATGGAAAATTAAAAATGGTTCAGGCGTGGTTGATGAGGAAGAGGGAGGAAGGGGTGGAGTGAAAATTGGGCTTCGCTACCAGTCGTTTCTTGAGATTGTTACAGCATTTATTTCCAGCAGATTTCGCGGATTTCGCAGATAAGAACGCAGATTCATTGTGACCTAAAGGTCATTTACTTTTCCGAAAATTTTCCGAGTATTCTGCGAAATTATTTTCGAAAGCTCTCGCATTAAATCTTTCCCCAACTTTGAATACTAAACATTCGAGGGGCATTACAAACTTTGGATAATTTGCAGTTGATACTAAATTGAAAACTATTATGTTCTGTAAATTTCTTTAATTCTGTTAAACTAAATGCGACAACATCTTTTTGTTTATTGCTAAAAACTCTTTTCTTCATGGCTATTTGAGTTTCTAAGCTGGAGGTTTCTTTATTTTTTTGACTGAATGCATTTACGCTCGTTACAAATCAAGTAATGATTGCATATCTATGTTCTAATAATACTTTATACTTCTTTTTAAATTCATCAGATAAAAAAGACTTCTCAATCCATTCGAACGCTACATTTTTGTTAGCAATTATTCTTTTAAAAACACCATCAATTTGCTTTTCATTCAACTCCAACAATTTTCCAAGTTGCTCAAATTGCACTCGTTTTATTTTTCTTTTTTTAGCAACTAATGTAAGAGCTAATTCTTCTATGTCTTCGGGATTTACAATTGTAGCGTTCAACAAATCATATGCTGGAGACAATAACCAATCTTGTCTATTCTTAATCATAGAAAAGTTTTTAAGATGCATATCATTGTTACCTGTTATAAAACAAAATACTGTTAACTCTAAAAATCTCAATTTATCCAATAGCGTGTTACTTGAATACTCGCCAACAGCCTTTCCAACTTTCTCCAGTGAACTTTTATATTTGTCTGTTGCCTCAAGTATTTGAAACATATCCAACATATGAATTTTTCGACCATCCTCAGTTCGATCGATTCTTTTTGTTATATAAGATAACTCTCCTGATTGTAATCTAATCAAGCTTGAATAAACAGTTGTTATGCCAAACGATTTCGCCATCCTCATTGTCAAATGTTCATTTTGTGGCATTTCAGGATAATGTTCTGATGGTGGTTTCAATATAAAATTTCCACCGAAGGCACCTACAACTGTTAAGCGACTTCTATTTCCATTATCAATTGTTTCTTTAACCAAGGTCAAAAACAACTTAGGTTGTACTCCTGGTACAGCTACACTTTTCTCCACAACTTGTTTTGCAAGTTCTGTCATTTGATCGTATGAATATGAAAGTACTGGAACATCTTTAGTCCCAAAAAACGCTATGCTACAATGGTCATGGAATTCAATTGGGCTTTCACCATTTATTTTTTCATAACAATACAAACATCTTTTACTCATTTTCACTTTCAATTAATAATGGTTTCACACTAACCGCTCCTATACAACTCTGACAACAAGCCATAAGGAGTCCCATTTTGTCATTTAGGTTTATCTTCCAGTTTTTTGAGGCAATATCTAACAACCAACCTTCTGGTATCAAACCTTCAAAAAATGCAAACAACCTCTTATCTGCATAGATTTGTTTTCTTACTGGCATAGTGAAAGTGATGAATTCATTTGGATAGTTTCTAATATATTCATCATCGTATTGAAAAGTGAATTGTCCTTCTTCTGTTTCTGTTAAGATTCCAGCAAGAATATTATCATAGTACACCTCTGCTAATCTCATTGGATTGATTTGAGTTCATTAATTCGTTAATTTTTACAGGAGCCAACGTGTGTCCGAACATTTTAAGGACTTGATTTACTTTAGCTAAGTTTACATTATCCTTTCCTTGTTCGATTTTTCTTATTACTGTGAGAGCGACTCCTGAACGTTCCGCAAATTGAATTTGTGTTAGATTGGAATCTCTTCTTTTTTCTTTTACAAATTGAGGAAGTGTTTTCATTATATGCTTTTACATCTATTTAGGTCAAAGGTAGTGTAATTATATCTTATAACATATAATTTATGGAATTCCGGCTCATTTATATGCTAAGGCATATAATTTCACCTCTGGTCAAGATCTTTGCAACAATCGTCACCGCATTATTCTCATAACCCATTTCAGACAGCCGCAGAATCCTGCTCTTGATTTCCGCAGGGCCAAGAACAACCTGCCTTGCTTGTCAAAGTACATCGGTAACTAAAGTCTGAACCGGGATTTGTCTGATTTGTGGATCACTCGGATTTGGCGTTGAGTGTTCACATCCTGAAAATCCTATGATCAGACAAATCCTGGTTCAGACATTTGCTTACAGACTTCTGCATTGAGAAGCGGCTCTTGTTCAAGAAAATTCTATTTAAATCACCCGCAAACAATGGTTGTGAAGAAGAACAAAATCAAAGAAATTCGTTCTATGATTGACAACACATATAAATATTCAGAAATAACCGGAAAGATAATTGGTTTAGCAATGGAAGTTCATAAACATCTTGGGAATGGATTTCAGGAAGTAATATATCAGCGTGCTATGGAATATGAATTTGCTAAAAATTTAATCCAGTTCGACAGAGAATTTGAAATGGCAATTATTTATAAAGGTGAACAATTAGGAACGAGGAGAGTCGACTTTCTTGTGAATAAAATTATTTCTGTAGAGTTGAAAGCAGTAATTCAAATAGAGCCGGTACATTTAGCACAAGCAATTAATTACCTTGAAGCATATAACTTGGAAATTGGACTCCTCTTAAATTTTGGAGCGCAGAGTTTACAGGTGAAAAGATTGCTGAATCGAAAAAAAGTCTGAACTGGGCTTAAGCAGATGGAAGGATTTTCTTGATTGCTATTACCGTAAAGGGTGGCCTTTCAGTGAAATTTAAGAATCCACATAATCCCAGCAGTGTCAGTTACAAAAAAGTCTGAACTGGGCTTAAGCAGATGGAAGGATTTTCTTGATTGCTGTTTACGTCAAGGGTGGCCTTTCAGTGAAATTTAAGAATCCACATAATCCCAGGAGTGTCAATTGCAAAAAAGTCTGAACTGGAATTCGTCTGATTTGCGGATTAAATTGGTTCAAGGGTACAGTTGCCGTCTGCCCGCTCCCGAAAATCCTATCATCAGATAAATCCCGGTTCAGACATTTTGACTGACGGGTGCAATGGGTGATGTTAGGTGGTGGGGAATACAATTTAATAAAGGTAGAAGTGTGTTTTCTTTAATAGCTACGTTTTGAAGAGTGCTTGATTAGTTTTTGATCAAGCATTTGTGCTTTCCTGTGAAATCTTCTACTAAATAATAAACACCGGATGACAGCAAAGGCAATCTAACCTGAACCGGTGCGCCGTTTATTCGGGTTATTATTTTGCCAAGAGGGTCCATTAAAGTATAGATGTGATGCTGAAGATCAGCACTGGAAATCTCAAAATAATCTGTAAACGGATTAGGGAAAACTTCGAAAGAGTTTTTTCTCTCAGTATTATCTATTCCGACAAGGTTGCAATAATCGTCAATGAAAATTCCGCGTGACACAGCTTGAGGTTGAAAAGAGTGAATCGAATTTGAAGGCGAATAAGTAGAGTCTTTTAAATTATAGAAATATTGATTCTGTACAAAACCACTTCCGTGATCTACAGAAGCGGATGTGCCATTACAGGAATTTCCGAGAGTATCGATAACTCCAATAATGTTTTTGTAAGCAAAATAGATCCTGTCGTTTACATATAATATTGGATTATTGTATGCCGAAAAATATGTTGTATCAAGGAGAAGTTTTGACACAGAGATCGGAGTGTAGGTGCTATCTACAATGTAGGTAAATACTCCTCCATTCCGATTCTCTCCAATGAGAAGTTTTCGCCCATCGCTGTACAAGTTGAGTATTCTATAATTGTAAGATGGTGCAAAATCAAAATCGTCTTTTCGGGAACTATAATTCCCAAGCCCGGAACTTTCATAAATAAAATACTGGTCATCATTGGTTTGCTCATAAGAGTGTTGTACTACTTGATGGACAAACAAAACGCTGTCGTTTAATTTGATGACATTTCCGGTGACAAAACTTCTTCCTCCCTGTTGATATTGTGAGTAACCAGACGGACAAATTAAATTCAAAAAATTGAAGGCAGAGTCAAGAAAAATAATTGACGCTGATTTTAATAAGTATCATCTGCCGAACTTTTGAATATCTGTTATGCCATCGCTTGTGTATTCATGAAAACCGGAAATATTTAAATTCGTATCTGCGAACGCTATACCTGAATGATAAATAGAATCTTTAAAATTAAAAACTAGTAATAAAGAATCATTTTGATATAACATACCACCAATGCCTTGAAATTGCTCACCGGGAATCAAGAAGGTGTTATCAGAAATCACTTGGCCATTTTGATCTATCTTAAGTAATGTAGAATCATTCGCCCAAATAAAAATATTTCCTGATCCGGGTAATTGATAGCCGTTTGCATCACTGAAATTTGAAACGCGATCATAAGTAAGAGTCCAAATGGTGTCTAGAGACCAGTTTGTCTTCATTAAAAAAAGATTTGTATTGTTTTTGACACCTAAAAAATACAAACTACTATCGCTCCCTGAAATAATTTGTGAGAATTGAATGTTGTCAACAGCAGTGCCAACTTGTTTTTGCTGACCTTTAGCATAAAAAGAAACGAGCAAAATAAAGAGGAGTAAGAATTTATTATTTTTCATCGTTCATTATTCTACTTTAAGTGTAAATAAGGTTTACTAAAATTAAAAAAAATCCGGTAATCGTTTATTTTTTATTAACGTACCCTTTGTGATTAAACACCCAAACTAACAGGATTACACATTACAAAAATACAAATTTAAAGGAGCAAATAACTCAAACGCGTTTCATATCCTCAGCATTTTTTTCTCAGGCGCCACTGTTAAGCGAAACACCAAAGACCGCTTCAGCGAAACATTCCCACCTCCCAACGTCCCCCAACCAAAAACTAAAAGGGCTCATTTTGTTCTAATGAAGCAATACGAGTCCTAAAGAACTTAAGATTGAGCGCCAGTTTCAATTTTGGTGCAAGAAGCACACTGACACTGACACCGGAACTGACACTACTACGAGGTCCCGAGCGGATTTGCCGGGGTTTTACATACTCTTGGTTTGCTTGGCGATGCGGAGAGGGATTTTGAAAAGCGAGTCGAGGACGATACAAACTTTACTATTTGATAGAATATAGAAGCATTTATGCTACGTGCTAAATAACTCCCGATCGGAGGAATCTTCTCCAATCGGGAGAATGTGGAGTGCCAATGATGTGTTATTTCTTTGCAGCAACAAACATTTTTTTACTTCCTACTAAATTGGACCCTTTATAAATTGATACTATATATATTCCGTCATCCTCAACCGGAATGTAAGTTGTTTGTGCAGCATTTTCTATTTTTGAAATAATTCGTCCTGTTAAATCATAGATAATAATTTTATCTCCTGTCGACTTTCTTACAACTATAGATTGATTTTGATAAGTAACTTCAAAATCAACGGTTGATTTTGGTTCAGCTATAGAAGTTGTTGTACCGAACTGGTCCACTTTTGTGATCCAAGGAAAAATGTTACCCCAGAAATCCTTTGTGGAACCACTGATTATGAAACCACCATCTGAACATTCTTTAACGAAAAATGGATCAACACCATTTATTCCGTTAAAAGTTACATACCAAAGTATATTCAAACTTGAATCTATTCTGGCGGCAAAACCAGAACCGCTCGGTTCAGTTCCTATGCAAATGGAACCTCCTTGTCTAACCGCGATAGCATCTGTAAATTTTGCTCCATCTGCAAAGAAAATAACCGGCCAGGTAGGCCAAGCTGTTCCACTTTGATCAAGAGTAAAAAGACCTGAATACCAATCATAATTCGCACCCAATATTATAGAACCATTTGTAGTATTGGGAAAAACAACGCCCGCTCCATATACATGAGGATTACCCATTGTATCTACAATTGTATTATTCCATAAATGATTAAAAGATGAATCAAAGGCATCAATGTTAATGATTCCACTCCAATTTAAATCTGAGGCCACGACCATTTTATTGGGATCTATAAAATTAAAATGAAAATTATTTCCAGTATTATTATATAGGTTGACTTGAAAGCCTGTTCCGGCTGTGTCCATGACATATAATTTATAGCTACTAATACTTGAACTATAAACAGTTTTTGAAGAAAAAAATAATTTCTCTGCATTATTAATTTTAAGTTGTGTCACTTTGTTTGAAAAATTGATCGACCCATAAGGCAATTTTGTTACGAGTGAATCTCCGCTTGAATCAAGGATAGCTATATAAGGAGACGGAAAATTATTAACATACTTATATCCGCCACATGCTAATTTTCCGTCATCCAGAATTTCAAAAACGTAGGTTGAAAAATCGTAAGTTTTCGTCCAGATTGGATTTAGGTTGCTATCGCATTTCATTATGATAGTATCTTCCGGAAAAGATATTATAAAATGGCCATCGGAATCTTCCGCGGCGCAGGCTGTACCGTGCTGATTTAAAAATATTTTTTCAAAAATTTGTTGAGCATGTGTTGCTGAACTTATTGTCAATAGGAGAATAGAAATAATTATTTTCATTTCAGTGCGAGGCTAGGATTTTAGTTGATTATTTCAGAAAGGATAGATCTAACATATAGAGAAAGGATAGTTTTCCATGGTGGTATTTGGTGAGTGCGCATATTCAATAAGTAAAATGGTCTTTTCCTATTGTTATTGAAAACAAAAACAGGAAAATATTGCAACTTCCTTTAAGTGTGATTGACTTTATTAATAGCTAAACGTTCATACGGCATTGCTTTGTTCAGCATTCCTTCTAATGAAATCCCGTTCGGTGAGTCTTTAGAGACAATACTTCCGCACTCTCCCTTATCATTCAGTTGCGTGATTCCGCCGTGAATTGGTAAAGACATTGCTTTTTACTCATTCCAATCAAATCTAATAAATAAATTTTGTTTCAAAAAAAATTATACAAGTTGACGAATTAATATCATTTTCAGATGTTTTCCGCAGACGCCACTCATTAGCGAATCACCCAAAACCCTCTTAGCGAATCGTCAGCGAATCAATCCCATATCCTAACGAGTCCTAACGTCTCCTAATGAAAAGCAAAAAGCCTCATTCTTGCGAAATGAGGCTTAATGTCTTCTAATGAATTGAAATTGGAGGTCCCGAGCGGATTCGAACCGCTGTGGAAGGTTTTGCAGACCTCTGCCTAGCCACTCGGCCACAGGACCCTTTTTGTTCGGTGTTCGTTATTCGTGAGTCGAATTTCGAAAAACGAATTTCGAAAAACGAAGATCGTTTTTTCGGATTGCAATAATACTAAAAAAAGAGATTGTTATACCTGAATTGACCCCTTATGTTGCTGCGAATTCTTGAGAATTGTTGATTTTCACGTAAATGAAGCAGAAATCTTTGGTTTGCAGTTATATAAATTTTGAGTTCAACGGACTCAAACTGCCTTTCTTTCACCTTTTTTGAACTCTTTCACCCATTTAAACATCTTCACCCAATTTACTACCTTCAACAAAGTCTATTCAGAGGAGGAAAACTTTGAACTTTGAACTTTGAACTTTGAACACCCATCACTCCCGAATTACCAAGCATTAAACGGCCTTTACCACATTTTCTTGAAATCAGATGACTCTCATTATACTTTGAGATCATGCTTACACTTAACACACACAAACTTCTTATTAAGAGTATTCACGTAGCCATGTTTTTCATGACCACTACTATTTATGCTCAAAACAATTTTCAACATGAATGGGATCATCGCTATGGTGGGACCGCAAATGAAAAACTAAAAGTGTTTTTACCGACACGGGATCAAGGTTATATTCTCGGTGGTATTTCGCTTTCCGGGATGGATGGCGACAAGTCACAACCAAGTAACGGTGGCATGGATTACTATGTCGTGAAAACGGATTCTGTCGGCGTCAAACAATGGGATGCGCGTTTCGGCGGATCATTGGAAGATGAACTCTCTACAGTTTTACAAACCGGTGATGGTGGTTTTCTTCTTGGCGGTTCTTCTCGCTCCGGAATCAGCGGCGATAAAACAGAAGGTAATTGGGATATTTCCGGACATGACTATAATGATTATTGGATCGTTAAGATCGATGCTCATGGTGTCAAACAATGGGATAAACGTTTCGGCGGAATTTATGAGGATAAACTTAATGCAATTGTTGTATCAGGGGATGATGGCTATTTACTCGGCGGACATTCTGAGTCATCTATTTCCGGAGATAAAACAGAAGCGTCACTGGGTGGCCCGGATTATTGGGTCGTGAAAATTGATGCTGTCGGAAATAAAATATGGGATAAGCGATTTGGCGGAAATAGAAATGATCAGTTGAATTCTATTGTAGCAACAAATGACGGAGCTTTTATTTTGGCCGGTATTACATGGTCTGATAATGGTGCAGATATTTCTTTTGGTAATCGTGGGTTAGTAAACTATTGCGATTATTGGATATTGAAAATGGATGTATTTGGAAATAAACTTTGGGATCAACGGTACGGTGGAGCATTGAACGATAATTTGACATCGGCAATTGAAACAAATGACAATGGTTTTCTTATTCAAGGATTTTCTTATTCAAATACCGGTGGAGAGAAATCAGAAATGAATAAAGGCCCGTTAAATACTTCGGATCTATGGTTAATTAAAACTGATGCTTTGGGAAATTTGCAATGGGATAAGACTCTTGGTGGCGATGTAAATGAAAACAAGTCAGGAAATGTTACACAGACGAGCGACAACGGATATTTTATTGCTTCATCATCTTATTCAGATGTTAGTGGCGACAAAACAGAAATGAATCAAGGGCAGGAGCAGAGCTGGGTTTTAAAACTCGATGCATTGGGAAATGTAGCTTGGGATAAAACAATTTTTACTACCGGTCGTGATGATGTTGGTTTCGCTTATTTACAAAATGATGGAAGTATCATTGCTGCAAATTATTCCAATGGCGACATTGCAGGTTATAAAACAGAATCCAATTATGATATCTCATTAAAATATTGCGATTTTTGGATTCTTAAATTAGCAAATGCAGTTCCACCTGTCGCTGATTTTTTAAATGCTGATCCGACTGTTTGTTCAAAGACCTGTGTTGATTTCACAAATCTTTCTGTAAATGCATCTTCATATCAATGGTTTTTTCAGGGAGCAAATCCTGCAACAAGCAATCTTCAGAATCCGACAAATATTTGCTATAACAATGCAGGCGATTTTGATGTAATGTTAATCGTTGAAAATAATTACGGCATTGATACAATGTTTCTTAGTAATTACATGCATGTATTGCAATCACCGGCCAATATTATATTGGTTCAATCAGGAGACACACTTTTTGCTCCTGCAGGTTTTGCCGGATATGAATGGTACTTAAACGGAAATCCGATTTTATCTGCAAGTGATTATTTCTTCGTGCCTCAACTCACCGGCGACTATCTGGTTACTGCAATAAATCAAAATGGATGTGGAACAAGTGCGCATTTGGATTACATTGTTAATTCTGTAAATGGATTGAGTGATATTTCAAATTCAATTGCTGTATTCCCTAATCCTGCCGGCGACAATTTTGTAATCAGCATGAATAGTTTGGAATCGAAAAAAGAAATTTCGATTTCGATTTTCAATCAGTTGTCTCAGGAAGTATTTAGCGAAAAGATAAATCCGGCATCAACAGAAATTAATTATGTTGTGAATAGTTCATCAATGGAATCCGGCTTGTATTGGATTCGCTTTGTTTGCGGCGACAAAATGATTCGAAAAAGTATTGTAATCACTAAATAGAATTTTCAAAATAGTTGGCAAATTGAATCTTGATTGCTTGAGGTTTTTTCTGCGAAGTAAATTGCGCAATGGGATTTTTATTCTGTTGCGCAATTTTTATTTCCGCATGCAGCCATACATAGAGACCTAAAAGTTTCTTTGCAGGATGACGGATGTATCGTTTGAGAAGGGAAGAAGGAGAAGTAAATCGCTACTACATGCTTGCAGTATTTCCATCTTTCAAACAAAATGTAGTTTTTAATAACATTTGCTAAATGAATACATTTTACTAAAGGTGACAGCAAACTTCTGAAAGAATCTTGTAGGTTTTCTTTCTCTCTCTTCCCTTATTGGCAAGACAACTGTCATTCTGTAAGAACCTTGTAGGTCACTAAGTACGGCGGTTGAAACAATGTTTTTTACCACTTTATTTTATTGCCGTCACTTTATTGCCGTCACTTTTAAGTGACGGTCAGAGAATAAAATACCACATGGCTTTAGCCAAAAGTGTAGTTTCAATTTGCTAGCTTCCTTCATTCATGCTGCGCTTTTGGCTAAAGCCGAATTGTGTTTGATCCTCAAAACCGTCACCTAAAGGTCAATGTCATTTAGTTAAGCGTTAAATTGCTCGTTTATAG
>CAYHCU010000006.1:0-25022 GCA_964355035.1 uncultured Flavobacteriales bacterium
GTAAGTAGTAAGTAGTAAATAGTAAATAGTAAGAAGTTAGTAGTAAGTAGTAAGTAGTAAGTGGATTGGAAACCGCAGGATGGTGGTGCAGGATTTCAAATCATGCATGGCAACAATTCACACTCATACTCATACTCACACTCACACCCACACTCACACCCACACCCACACTGACCTTAGTACGCTCTTTCGTTAACCCCCTCAATATAATTCACAAAAGCTTTACAAACTACTCGATTACCTCCGGGTGTTGGATAATTGCCTGAAAAATACCAATCACCTCGATGATTCGGGCAAGCGGCATGTAAGTCTTCGATTTTTTGGAAAATGATTTGAAGTTCTGCTTGAAGGTCATCCGGGCGAACTAAGTCGGCGATTTTATTACTAATCTGCTCGGCAGTGAATGGCTGATAAATCATTCGAACAAAATTTTTCATTTCATTTCCGCCGCGTTGTAATTGTTCTTTACAACGCGAATACGTTTCATCCACAATATGCTCCAGATTATTTTCTTCGAGTAATTGTATTGCGGCTCTGAAAGCAATCAGGTCGCCTATCTTTGCCATATCAATTCCATAACAATCCGGATAACGGATTTGCGGAGCAGAACTTACGACTACTATTTTCTTCGGCCCCAATCGGTCTAACATTCGTAGAATAGACGTCTTCAGTGTTGTTCCTCTGACTATAGAATCATCTATTACAACCAAATTGTCGACGCCCTTTCGGATGGTTCCATAAGTAATGTCATACACATGCGTAACGAGATCACTTCGTTCATTATCATTCGTAATAAACGTGCGAAGTTTTGCATCTTTAATGGCAATTTTTTCTGAACGCGGCCGAATAGATAAAATTTCTAAAAGTTTTTCATCTGTTAAGTCTGTACCAAGAGCTTTTATCTTACGCTTTTTTACATCGCGCAAATAATCTTCCATACCATGAAGCATTCCGTAGTAAGCAACTTCTGCTGTATTCGGAATAAAAGATAATACCGTATTTCTTAAATCGTAATCAATCGCTTGCAATGTTTGCTGACAAAGCAATCGCCCTAACTCTTTCCGTTCTTTATAAATATCAACATCGCTTCCTCTGGAAAAATAAATTCTCTCAAATGAACAACTTAATTTTTGTGTAGGTTCATTAATTAACTCTTCTCCAACTTTTCCGTTTTTACGAATGATGAGAGCGTGGCCGGGCTTAATTTCATTGATTGACTCAACCGGAACATTAAAGGCTGTTTGAATTGCAGGTCGTTCACTTGCAACAACAACAATTTCCTCGTCTTGATAATAAAACGCAGGACGAATTCCGGCAGGATCGCGAAGTACGAAAGCGTCTCCATGGCCGAACATTCCTGCTATGGTATATCCACCATCCCAACGGTGTGAAGAATTTTTTAAGATCTTAGCAATATCAATATGATTAGCAATGAGAGGAGAGACTTCCTCTTTGCTATTTCCTAGTTTTTTAAATTTTGCATACAGCTCTTCATTTTCTTCATCGAGAAAATGACCGATGTTTTCCATTACGGTCACCGTATCTGCTTTTTCTTTGGGATGCTGACCAAGACGAACGAGATCCTGAAAAAGTTCATCCACATTTGTCATATTAAAATTACCGGCAACAACTAAATTCCGACTCATCCAATTATTCTGACGAATAAACGGATGGCAAGCTTCAATACTGTTTCCGCCGTACGTTCCATATCGTAAATGTCCCAACCAAAGTTCACCGGTAAAGGCAATGTTGTTTTTTAGCCAGGTTGTATCAGATAAATGTTCGGGATTCTTTTTTCCTACTTCTTCAAATTTGGCTTGCATTTTTCCAAAAATGTCGACAATAGCTTGTTTTGCATTACTGCGATAACGGCTGATGTATCGAGTTCCGGCAGGAACATCAAATTTAATGTTGGCAACACCGGCACCATCTTGTCCGCGATTGTGTTGTTTTTCCATCATCAAATACAACTTGTTCATTGCAAAAAAAGCCGTTCCGTATTTTTTCTGATAATATGAAAGTGGCTTTAAAAGTCGAATCATGGCGATTCCACACTCGTGATGAAGGCTATCAGACATATTACAAAGATACGTTTTTAGCAGGAAGAAGAAGACATCTTGAGCTATTAAATAATTACTGATTCATGATTTCTCACAAAAAACAAACTTCCTGAATTAAATACCACTTAGCTGGTCCGGTATTCTTCGACCTGATCAACCATATTTTGGGCCGGAATTGAAATATTGAAACTATGAATGTCGTTTTTGTATTCATATTTGATCTTCGCGCCACAGTGATTAATGATTTTCCGAACAATTGCCAGTCCAAGACCAATACTATCCGGTGAGCCACCTTTTTTAAAGCGATCAAAAACTTCGTCGGGTGAAAGTACAGGAGCTAGGCCACTATTGGCAATTTCAAATTTCTCTCTCGTAAACGTGACAAAAAGGTCGCCGCTTTCGAGATTGTATCGTATTGCATTTGAAAGAAGATTTGTAATCAAAATATCTGCTAAATGTGGGTTCATTCTTACTAATAAAGTTTCATCAATATCTTCATGCAATTGAATATTTTTTGCTGAAATAAAAAGTTCGAGATCCTCCAATTGCTTCTTGATTAGTTTGCCCATGTGTAAAAGTTGCAAACCCGCATATTGTTCGTTGTCGATTCGAGTAAGCATAATCAATCCTTTGTTCATTTTCGACAAACGATTTACTGAATCAAGGGTGCTTAGAATTTGATTGACTTGAGTTTCGTTCAAATCTCCTTGAAGAAGTATTTCCAGCTTTGAACGAATAATTGCTAAAGGCGTTTGAGTTTCGTGCGACATGTTCTCCGTGAACTCGCGAAGGTTTTTATAATCTCGTGTAACTTTATCTGTCAGTTTAGAAAGCTCAGCATTCAAAGCATTAAACTCATCAACCTGACTCCGTTGAAACAATGTATTGCCTCCTTTTTGAAGATCAAACGTTTTAAGAACATTCAATGCACGATAAAAAGGGTTCCATATTTTACTTGAAAACCATCGATTCAAAAAGTAAAAACATGCGATGATATCAAGTGCTACTAATAACAACGTTGCCAAAACTCCTTCAGCAAGATGTTCAGTTTCTGTCAATCTTCGTGCAAGTTTAATTCGATAACTTTTACCGTCAACCAATTGTTCGTAGATCATCATCCGATAAGGCACCCTTATCTTTTCACTGATATTATACATGGTAGTGTCTACCATGTTTACGCGAAATGAAGTAAATTTATCAATGGGTTCTATTTCAGTCCTATCACCAAAGATTAAGTGAAGTCCCTGAATCCCTTTTTGATGTTCTAACTGTTTAGCGATTTCATTTTTCTCAAAAAGCATGTTCTCTGAGATTTCCGTATCAACCAAATACAAAACGCGATAAGCAAGAAAAGCACTGCTAACCAGTAAAAGCACTAGAGCGATAGCAATGTAATATCGGTTTGTAAGATTGAGTAATTTCATTCAGACGACAATTTATAGCCCACTCCATAAATTGACTTCAGATAATCATGTGCGCCGTTATCTGTCATTTTCTTCCGTAGATTTTTTATGTGGCTATAAATAAAATCAAAAGAATCCGCCATGTCGGCATGATCACCCCAAAGATGTTCCGCAATTGATTCCTTCGTCAAAACTTTATTCTGATTGCTTAGAAAATACAACAATAATTCGTGTTCTTTTTTTGTAAGAGAGATCAGCTTTTCTTTTACATACATCATCATTTCATCAGGGACAACACGGATTTCATTAAAGAGTATCTCATTCTTCCCTTGAAAAGCTCTTCGTCGAACCACCGATTTTATACGGGCCACTAGTTCCGGCATATAGAATGGCTTGGTTATATAATCGTCTGCACCAAAATTCAGTCCTACAAGTCGGTCGTCTAAAGAGTTTTTCGCTGAAAGGATAACAATACCTGTTTGCTTTTGCTTTTGTTGAAGAACATTTATCACTTTTAACCCGCTTCCGTCCGGCAAACCAATATCCAGAACCACACAATCATAATCGTATAAATCTGCTTTTTCTATCGCTTCTGCAAGAGTTTCGGCTTTTTCGCAATTCATTCCTGATTCTTTCAAAAAAATCATCATTGAATCCAGGAGTTGCTTTTCGTCTTCTACTATTAGAATCTTCATGTTTAATATATAATTGGGATAAACGATTTCTGAACCTCAGACCATCGCCAAATTGGAATAATTGTACTTGTTCTTTTGCGTAAAAGTAGAATAAGGTTAATAAGTTCGCTAATAAATTACAAAATAAGTTGATTTTCGTTCAGAATTTATCCAGAATCTTAGTTTAATTTCGCTCAATAATTCAACAATTTATCAACAAAATATGAAAAAAATAACTCTACTCTTAATTGCTGCTGCGGCTGTAATCTTTACGTTTACTGCTGAAAAGATGAGTGAATCGGGAAAAGCAGGCTATACCAGCTCTCCGGGAGAACTAGATTGCACTGATTGCCATAACACTTATGCGTTGAACGCAGGTGGTGGTTCTGTTGTATTAACGTCAACAAACATGACCGGTTGGATGTATGATCCAGGAGTTACTTACCACATGGTTGCAACAGTTACACGATCAGGAGATCCTCTTTTCGGAATTTGTGTGGAAGCATTAACTACAGCAAACGACAATGCCGGAACAATGGTTATTACTAATACCACAGCTACTAAAACTGCAACTAAAACTGTTAGTGGTGTTGCGCGTGTGAGTGTGGTACATAAATTAAACGGTGGATTAACAAGCGGTTCACATGCTTTCACTTTCGATTGGACAGCCCCCGCAAATAACATCGGTAACGTTACATTCTACTTCACCGGTGCTGCATGCAATGCAAACGGTGATGAATTCGGTGACTATATTTACCAAGGTAGCCAAGTGGTTGCTTACAATACAGGGATAGGAATTACAAACATAAACAGAAATTCAACAATAGGAATTTATCCAATGCCTGTTCAAGATCATTTTACAATGAACTATGAGGTAAAATCTACCGGTACTGTAAAAATTAATCTTTACAACATGCAGGGTTCTCTAGTAGCAAATCTGGCTTCAAAAGTAATGAGCACAGGAAACTACAATGACAATTTTTATCTTCCGGCACAATTAAGTGCAGGAAACTACATCTTAAGTGTTGAATCAGAATCAGGCGTCAGCTCACGAAAAATTTTAATCAACTAACGAATAAAAGCTGCCTCTTAAATGGCAGCTTTTATTTTTGCTTAACATTCGATTGAATCAGCAATACGTAATTTCCAAAGAAAATAATAGATGAAAAAAGTTTTGTTCTTTATAGCCGCAATCAGCCTCATTGCCGCTTGTACAAATGACAATCTGGAGGACTTGCATCCTGCCAGTTCAAGGCCAGTGTGTGATACAACAGCAGTTTCATTTGCAACTGATATTATGCCGATAATGAACGCAAGTTGCGGAGCCGGTGATGCAAATTGTCATATCAACGATCAAACAACCAGTAGTTGTGGATTAGCAAATTGGACTGATGCAACAGCATACTTATATTCCGCGAACAGAGATATTCGGTTTTTGAAAACAATTAACCACGATCCGACAACGCCAACCATTTGGATGCCTAAAGGTGTTACTACGAAGATTGACGATTGCAGCATCTCAAAAATTACCGCTTGGATTAATCAAGGCAAATTAAACAACTAATAACTCATCTGAACGTGAAAAAAATATTTCTCCTAATTACCTTATTTGCTTCGATAACATTTGTTAACGGACAAGATCTATTAAGCGGCATGGAAATTACTCCGGAAAATGATTTTGCAATTGCAACATTTAAGTCCACTCGCTTAATTAATCAACACACAATTGAAACAACAGGTCCACGAACATTAGACTTCAGAATTTCTCACCGATTTGGTGCAATCAACTCCGGTTCATATAATGCTTACGGTTTAGATGGTCCCGCTAATATTCGCATCGGATTAGAATACAGTCCAAATGGTCGTTTAATGTTTGGCTTAGGTCGTAGCTCATTGGAAAAACTAGTAGACGGTTTTTTAAAATTCCGTTTACTTCGTCAGAAAAATAGTGGAGGCATGCCTTTGAGTGTTACTTTATTTGCCGGAGCATATTACACTACATTGAAAGACGGAAATGCTATTGCACAAGGGTTCGATCGTTATGAAAACAGGTCTTCGCGTTTTACTTATTGTTATGAAATGTTGATTGCAAGGAAATTTTCTCCAAGCTTCTCTTTCCAAGTCGCACCATGGTTTGTACATTACAATCTGGTTGATTTAAAAACGGATAAGAATGATGCTTACGGTTTATCTGCACTATTCAGAATGAAATTTACAAAGCGTGCTGCTCTTACAATGGAATATGGTTATCGTATGAATAAATACACCGCCGTTGCACTTACATCAGACGATACCTATCACGATTCCTTTTCAATCGGATATGAAGTAGAAACCGGTGGCCACGTTTTCCAAATTCAATTCACAAACAGTTTTGGTATTACGGAAAATCAGTTCTTTCCTAAAACAGAATCGAAATGGAACGATGCCGGTATACGTTTAGGCTTTAATATATCGAGGGTGTTTACTTTGTAAGTTAAAAGTCTAAAGTTAGAAGTTAGAAGTCAAAAAATAAATAAGCGGGTACGGAAGTACTCGCTTTTTTTGTTTTAAACAAATCGCCTACTTCAAAGACTTCCTAGGTTAGTAAAAATCGTTTCAAGATTTATATACAAACAACACCTCGCCCTATAGGAACCAAACATCGGCAACTCTGTTGCATGAACAAACACCCCCAGCCCCATAGGGGCCAAATATCGGTAAACCCCGCCGCAAATAAACGACCTCAAGCCCCATAGGGGCGACATCTGCGTAACCCCAGCGGTCTCAACATTGTGATGCCGCTAATCACTACACAAACTGTTCTTTCTTCAACCCCAACCATTCCAAAGCGCTGCCATGCATCAACCTTTCCTTGATTTTATCAGAGTAAGGCATTGATTCAATCAGTTTCCCCGGACTTAATTCACCAAGAGGAAACGGATAATCGGTTCCTAAAGCCACTCTTTCTACACCGATTAATTTTATAATAAAGTCTAGCATCATTGGATCATGAACAAGTGAATCGAGATAAAATTTCCCGAGATAATTTCTTGGGTTTACTTTATTATCAATTGCGACTAAATCCGGTCGAACATTGAAACCATGTTCAATTCTTCCGATGGTAGCAGGGAAAGATCCGCCGCCATGAGCAAAAGCAACTTTCAAATTTGGTAAACGCTCAAAAACACCACCGAAAATCATGGAGCAAATTGCCAATGAAGTTTCAGCCGGCATTCCTACTAGCCAAGGCAACCAATATTTACTCATTTTTTCTTTACCCATCATTTCCCATGGATGAACGAATATTGAAGCATTCATTTCTTGTGCTGCTTCAAAAAACGGAAACAATTCAGGTGCATCCAAATTCCAATCGTTTACATGCGAACCAATTTGTACTCCGCGTAAACCAATTTTCATACAACGCTCTAGTTCTTTGATTGCTAATTCCGGTGATTGGAGCGGAACGGTTCCTAAACCAATAAACCGTTGTGGATAATCTAAAACAATAGCAGCAATGTGGTCATTCAGATATTTAGATAAATCCAAAGCATCATCGGCTTTTGCCCAATAACTAAACATGACAGGAATCGTTGACAACACCTGAACATCCACACCATGATTGCTACACTCGTTCATTCTCACATTCGGATCCCAACAATTATCTTCTATCTCTCTGAAAAATTTATCATCCACCATCATGCGGGCACAACAAGGTTTATGATGATCTAAAGAAACAAATCCGCCATATCCAAACTTTGCTTTAAAATCGGGAAGGTGAGCCGGTATTATGTGAGTATGAATATCAATTTTTAGCATTCTGTTTCTTTCTTTTTACCTTATTGAATAACGCTTCATACTTTTCTGCATTTTGAATATCCACAATATTTCTATAGGTAACTGCAGCTAACCAGTAAGGCTCAGCAAACTCCGGATCTACGTCAATAGAACGTAAAAAATAACCAATTGCTGTTTGAAAATTATTTCGGGCGTTTTCTTTATGCTTCTCTGCATTTGCAGGATCAGTTGCTATTGCTTGCGTTTCACCTTGACCAAACACTCCATAAGTGCTGGCTAAATTATTAAGCGCATGTGCATAATTCGGATTGTAACGAACAGCGATCTCAAAAAACTTTTTTGATTCTTCGAATCGATTTTGATTGAAGAGTAAAAATCCATAATTGTTATTCGTCACAGGATTTGTTTTGTTGAATTGAAGTGATTTCAAATAATCAATCTCCGATAAAGAATCTTTGTGCATCTGCTTATAAATATAAGCCCGTCTTTGATAACCATCGGCATATTCAGGATATACATTTATCGCTTTCGTCAAATAATCAACGCCAAGTTTTTCTGCTGCGTAGATTGCATTACTGTCCGGCAAAGCTGCAAAATACTCGTCTGTTGTAATATGATTAGCCAGATAAAACAACATGTGCGCACTATCCGGCGTTTTCTTTACATCTGTACTGTAAAGGGTGTAATTATCTTTCCATTCCATGCTTCGAGCGTAGGTTTGAAATGAAAATACAATGGCAATAATTGCGCTGGCAATAATTGGCAATTTGTAAGAATTGAAAAAACTGCTCCATGAATTAAAAATGCGATCAGATAAATCAGATTTAAATATTTTCGTAATGAAATATGCAATCACAAAGCAAAATCCTAGCGATGGGATATACATTAATCGTTCGCCGTAATTCGTTCCAATTAAAATAAAAATATTGGATGTAACAGAGGCAGAAACAAAGAAAAAAAGTATCCCAAATGAAGCTAACTCTTTTTTCTTTATGGCAATAAATGAATAGACCAAGGCGCTACCTAATACAGCAATTGAAAGTAAAAATTTCCAGTCTGTAATATTAATTGCTTTGAAATGATTGTACGAGCCATCTGCAATCAATGGATACGGAATAAACAACATCTTCAAATAATATCCCAGCATATAAACTGCATTTACTCTTTGCGACAAGAAATCGGGCAGCCCGGAAATATAATTATCGATCATCGGTATTTCTGATTCTACGCCACCAAGTACTTTCTTGCGAATCAATAAAAATATCACCGTAAAAAAAGCCATGGCGCCAATGGATTTAAAGTAATGGGTTCTCTTCGCATCTGTGAAAAAATAGAACATCAATGGAATAGTTACCATAAATGTAATGGTAGATTCTTTGGAGAACAGAGAAACTGAATAGCAGAGAACAGCAATAACAAATTTAGATGTCTTGTTTTCTTTTATCCAATCATAAAATGCATTTGCGCTTAAGAGGCAAAGCAGTAACATAACAATTTCGTCGCGGCTTTTAATATTTGAGACCACTTCGGCATGAATTGGATGAGCAATAAAAAGAAGAGTAGTTAGAAATGGCAAAATAAGCTGACCATTCAAATATTTACTGAGAACTCTGAACAAAACAAAAGCCGTAAGAGCGAAAAAAAGAACATTTAACCAATGACCTAAAGCGGGATTATTCGGTGCAATTTGCCATTCAGCAGCAAACATCGCTTTTGTTAACGGACGATACAGTGTATAGTCTGTAATATTCATTCCATACCGATACGTCGATTTAAAAATTTCAGGAATGGCGCTTATACCTCTCTTTGTTTGTGTATTATCTTTTATCAATCCGAAATCATCCAATACATAATCATGACTCAGTGTATTGGCATACATTATAAACGCCAATGCAGCAAGAACGATTGCTAAAATGTTTCTGAAGGATCTTTGCTGATTCTCCTGCTTATTTATTTCTTTAGGAGAAAATGCACCGCTCTCTTTTTGCAATGCAATTTTTTCTTTTCGCGTAAGTTTTGTGGACATAAACTTTTTAAGTAGTTAAAACAGGTGGCTCCATCACGGTCCCACATTTTTTACATGTTCTTAATTCTATATTGCTATAAAAATTATTCATTACAATTGGCAACTGCGTTACAATGTCTGTCATAAAAAAATATTCATCATGCAATTTATTAAGACATTTTTCGCAATACCAAATAAAGCCATCTTTCATTCCTTCGCGACGTTGAACTTCCATTACAAGTCCGACAGTATTCGGGCCACGTCGTGGAGAATGTGGAGTCTTTGCCGGCAACATATAAACTTCCCCTTCATGAATCGGAATGTCAACATGCTCACCATTGTCTACTATCTTAACTATTATGTCACCTTCCAATTGATAGAAGAATTCTTCCGTCTCATTATAGTGATAATCATTTCTTGCATTTGGTCCGCCGACAACCATGACAATAAAATCCTGCTCAGGTTTATAGATGACTTGATTTCCTACCGGAGGTTTTAACAGGTGTCTATTTTCGTCGACCCATTTCTTAAAATTAATTCCAGACTTTGCTGCCATACCGTTTGAATTTATTTTCCGCTACCGGAGTTTTTATTTGAACTAAACAATTCATTTATTTTTTCACGAATTTCTGAAATAACGGTTTCGGCCCGACTTCCGGCTTCTTTCGCTACTTCTTCAATTTTGTCACGAAGGTGATCGGCCTTTTCCCTGTACGAATTACCAAACTTCCCTCCGTGAATTACATTATCTATTTCAGGATGCAAAAATGAAGGAAATTTCGTCTTTAATTCATCGCTTACTGTTTCAATTGCTTTTTTAGCTTGTTCGCCGGTAATACCTGTACTACCGACAATTTTGTGAATAAGCTCTTCCATGTCTGTTTTATAAAGATTATTAATAGTTTTGTTGCCAATTCAAAAATAGACAAAGGTTTTTGACAATTCAACATCAGAATGAATATAGATTTAACAGGAAAAAGAGCTTTCGTTTGCGGAAGCACACAAGGAATTGGTCGTGCTTCAGCAGTTGCTTTAGCTGAATTGGGCGCCAATATTACGTTAATCGCTCGAAATGAAGATGAACTTCGAAAAACAGTCGCCGCTTTGCCGACCAAGGGACAGTTGCACGACTATATAGTTGTGGATTTCAGTCAACCCGAACTCCTCCGCGAAAAGGCTGAATCATATATTAAAGCCAAAGGACCGGTTCATATATTAGTAAATAATACAGGCGGACCTCCCGGCGGGCCAATTACCGAAGCGAAGAGTGAAGACTTTTTGAGGACTTTTTCAAATCATCTTATCTGCAATCAGCATTTAGCACAAGCGACTTTAGAAGGAATGAAATCTGCCGGCTACGGAAGAATTATCAATATCATTTCGACTTCTGTGAAGCAACCACTAAAAGGCTTAGGGGTTTCAAATACTATTCGTGCTGCCGTTGCAAATTGGGCAAAGACATGGGCCAATGAAGTTGGTGCATTTAATATAACCGTGAATAACGTTCTTCCGGGAGCAACAGGAACCGGTCGATTGAAAAGTATTATTGAAACCAAATCTGCAAAAACAGGAGTGAGCGCTGAAGTCATACAAAATGAGATGGTTGAAGAAATTCCAATGAGACGAATTGCTACACCCGAAGAGATTGCAAACGCTGTTGCTTTTCTGGCTTCACCTGCAGCGTCTTATATTACCGGTATTAATCTGCCTGTCGATGGTGGTCGTACCGGAAACTTATAGCCATCATTAACAATAACCGATAATCAAAAGTGCGTTTATAATTATCAATAGCATTCTTTAATGGACATGATCAGAATTCAGAATTTCATCAATGGTGAATTTGTTGCACCGATTTCGGAAAATTACATTGACAACATCAATCCTTCAACCGGAGAAGTTTACAGTTACATTCCCGACTCAGATGAACGCGATGTTGAATTAGCAGTTACGGCAGCGAAAGCAGCATTTCCTGTCTGGTCGATGATGGCAAAAGAAAAACGTTCTGCCATCTTAATTAAATTGTCGGAGTTAATTCAATCCAAGCTGGAAGAATTTGCAATTGCAGAATCAATCGACAATGGTAAACCTGTTTGGCTATCGCGTTCAGTAGATATTCCTCGTGCAGTTTCAAATTTTCATTTCTATGCTACGGGTGCTTTGCATGTTTCAACTGAAACACATGCAATGGAGAACACTGCTTTGAATTACACATTACGGACACCGATTGGCATAGCAGGTTGTATTTCACCATGGAACCTTCCACTCTATCTTTTTAGCTGGAAGATTGCTCCTGCTCTAGCAAGCGGAAATTGTGTTATTGCAAAACCATCTGAAATCACACCAATGACTGCATTCATGCTGGCTCAACTTTGTAATGAAGCCGGTGTACCAAAAGGAGTATTAAATATTATTCATGGATTGGGTCCAAAAGTAGGGATGGCAATTGTTTCACATCCAAAAATTCCTGTTATAAGTTTTACAGGTGGAACGAAGACCGGTGAAATCATTGCACGTACCATTGCACCGATGTTTAAAAAAATGTCACTTGAGTTAGGTGGAAAAAATCCGAACATTATTTTTGCAGATTGCGAATTTGATCATGCTGTGAAAACAACCATTAAATCTTCTTTCAGCAATCAGGGTGAGATCTGCTTATGCGGTTCCAGAATATTTATTGAAAGACCATTGTATGAAAAATTTAAGGCTGCATTAATCGAAGAGGCCAAGAAATTAAAAGTTGGTGATCCATTGGAGATGCAAAGTAAAATGGGAGCTATTGTTTCTAAAGCGCATTACGAAAAAATTCTGGGATACATTGAATTAGCAAAAGAAGAGGGCGGGAAAATTGTTTTCGGTGGGAAAAGTGTAAATCCGGGTGGGAAAAACTCGAATGGATATTTTATCGAACCAACAATCATCGAAGGGTTATCATATGATTGTCGCACCAATCAGGAAGAAATATTCGGACCTGTTGTAACACTTACACCATTTGATACAGAAGAAGAAGTTTTAAAATACGCAAACAGCACTAACTATGGTTTAGCTGCTACGTTGTGGACAACAAATTTATCGCGTGCGCATCGCATGTCTGCACTGATAGAATGTGGAATTATATGGGTGAATTGCTGGTTGCTTCGAGACCTCCGCACTCCTTTTGGCGGCATGAAAGGTTCCGGTGTAGGTCGTGAAGGTGGATTTGAGGCTTTAAATTTCTTCACAGAAGAAAAAAATGTCTGTATTAAGTTTTAAATTTTTACACCACCTATAGAATGTGCAGCGTAGGTTTACTTTAGGAACAAGCCCACGGAAATGTAAAAAGCGGAAGTTGTTTTGTATCCATGTACCGACCCATTTACGTAATTGAAAAACATTTTCGAAACCCTGCCAGACTTCTCTACCAATCGTTTGGAAGATTATTACCTTAAGCATTCATCGTGCGCGAATGATTGTTAGTTTTAGAGATGATTAAGTGTCGTTGGTCGGGTGGATCCCGAAGAAAGCCCCGCTCGGCTGAATCTTTAGCGTCAACACATTTGCACTTTCAATTACGAAGCAGTAGCGAGATTCTGCCGGGAACTAGGGACAAAGGTTCTTCTGATTTTTTAACTATGTTACTTTAAGCAAACATATAAATTATTTTCTAAAACAGCTCAACAAAATTCTAATAAAACATCTTGTTTTTGTTGTTCGTAATTGATTAAGGTAAAGCCTGTCTCTAATTCCCGGCGGAATCTCGCTACTACTTCGATATTGAAAAAACGAAAGTAAGGACGCTAAAGATTCCTCCGAGCGGGATAAAAGTTCGCGAGTATTTAAGGGATAGTCCAATAATTATTTAATTTAGCAAAATGTTGCATTAGAGATTTAATCCGAAGACATGTCACAAATACAAATTGCGGAAAAATGGTTTGGCGCCTTCAATCAACAGAAGATTGAAGACTTACTTTCTCTATACGACGACAATGCCGAACATTTTAGTCCACGTTTATTGAAAAATTATCCTGATACGAAAGGTTTGATTAAAGGAAAGGCTGCTATGAGAAATTGGTGGCAAAGTGCTTTTGATAAAATGCCCTCATTACGATATCATCCCATTTACATACGTGAAGAAAAAGACAAAATTCATCTTGAGTACTTACGCACCGTTGACAATGAATCAGATGTTATGGTGAAGGAGTATTTACAAATCGCAAATGGGAAGATTGTGTTTTCGAAAGTTGTTGGGTAAACGATAAAGCTATCTTTCTAAAAAAATTCGTTCCAAAAATCGGGTCAGTATCAAAAGTTGGGGAGAGATTTAATTTACGAGAGCGTTCAAAGATTTGTTTACTGCTATTAAAGGTGAATCCAAACAAGTATTTGCGAGCCGCCGTACTTAGAAAACAACGAGTTCCTTACCAGGATGACACAGTGATCGCATTATTAGGAGGAGGAGTAGCGTAAGGCGACGAGATGCCTACTGCATTAGCTATGAACGTAAAATTGCCTTTTTTCCTTTCAGGCAAGTGAATAAATGTGTAGTAAATTCCTAAGGAATCTCGTAGCCTTACCTTTCTGTCCCCCTTTAAAGTGCGCTTGCGTGTCATCCTGGTAAGGAACTCGTTGTTCTCTTGGTACGACAGCAAAATTAATCCGATTCTTCCTTTAGATACAACTTAAGTGAGAAACTTTGTTCTCTCCCCAGAAAATGAATGTGACCCAAAAAATCTCATTTCATTTGCGAACACTTTTAAATCAATTTCCTTGTTTCGATTTAAAAAACAATTTAACTCAAGATCTTTCCATTGAAAAAGCCGTTTTTTAAAAGATTTTCTTTCACTTATTCTCACTTTTCGAAAACCATCTTTTAAACCTTTTTCGGTTTTTTCAGTTAAGTTGATTTTTCAATATTCACATTAGGACGCCACATCCGATGTAAAACATGAAAAAAAACAGCAGCCGACGAATGTCTATGAAACATCGTCAAGTACAACGAATGTCATTAAAGGCCAAATTAATTCTTGGCGGTAGTTCCTTTTTAGTAATTGCAGGTCTTTTGTTGACGTTTGTCAATACTTTGGAATTCAAGAGTGCAAAAGCAAAAAGCTCTAATGCTTTTCAAATATCAAGCTCTTCTACGAAGTCTGTTACGCACTCAGATCAAATGTCTTGGGATCATCAGAATAGCAATGGTACCAGTCAATTGATGCTCGTAAGTGTAACCACAAAAGACAAGTCAGTTACATCAGTAAAATACAACAATGTATCCTTGACATTAGCCGGTTCAAAAGCCAAGAACAGCATGACCGTTTATTTGTACTACTTGCGAAATCCTGCCAATGGTACACATACAATAAGCGTAAAGACATCTGATGAAACAGATATGTATGGCGGCGCGGAGGTGGTTGATAATGCCGATTTAACTGCAAGTTTTACATCTTACAAAAACAGTGGAAATTCGAGCACTGTAAATTCCGGAGCAATTCCGAACTCTTCGTATAATTATATTTTCTCTGCTGTTGGAACCCTTTCGAGAAATCCAACACCAACAGGGACTCTCACCACAGCACATTCGATTGGTGGCGGCAATTATAATTTAACTGCGTTTAAGGATGGCGACGTCTCTGCAACAAGTAGTTTTTCATTGAGCGCATCAACAGACTGGGCTATTGTAACCATATTCGTCAATTCTATTGGGGCTTTACCTGTATCGTGGAAGTCGTTTGATGTTAATCGTAATGATGAAAGTGTAACAGCAGAATGGATTACAGCATCAGAGATTAACAATGATTACTTTATGCTTCAAAAATCTTCTGACGGAATAACATTTATAGATGTGAGCAGGATACAAGGTAGTGGAAATAAAACAACCGATACCGAATACTCAACAATTGATACTTCTGATCCATTCTCAGATGTTTACTATCGCGTAAAGCAAGTTGATTTTGATGGAAAGACGGACTATTCAGAAATAAAATTTTTAAAGAGCAAAAAAGTAACCGAAGAAATGTTAATTTATCCTACTGTCGCATCTGATCACATCAATATAAAATTAGCAGACGCGAATGAGCAGCAAAATTATATTTGTCGAATACTTGATTCTTCAGGTAAACTTTCTATGGAACAAAATATCAACGGCAGTGAATTAGGAAATGCCTATCAAATCGATGTTCAGGAACTAGCGAAAGGAAATTACATAGTCGTATTAGAAAGTCTTTCAAAAATCGCAGGTAAAGGGCGCTTTGTGAAAAATTAATCTACACTCGAGAACTCAAGTTGTCCTCTTATATTTAATCCTGCACAATAATTTTACGTGTTGTAGAATTATTATTACTCAACAGATTCAATAAATAAATTCCTGCAGGCAACATCGCTTCTGAACGTGTTAATTTTATTTCATGTTCACCTTCGCTTTGTTTACCGGTGTTAAGAGAATATACAATTCGACCTGATATATCAGTAATTTCAATTCTTGTATCGCTTTCCTGATCTAGAAAATAACGGACGTTCATTTCTTCAATAATCGGATTTGGGAAAATAGATAATTTGTCTCCTGCCGGTACTGCAGCATCTTCTGATAATCGAGGAGCAATTGGTGTTCCTGATTTTTGAATTGTGAATTGATCAAATGTGGATCCCGTGTAAGTAAGAAACTTACAATCCAATCGATCTCCTAATACATCAATCACCAATGAACCATAAACGGCAACAGTAGATGAATACATTGCATTGTGAGGCCATCCCGGACTTGTTAATCCGAGTTGTCCGGATACTCCACAAACAGCATATACAGTTCCGATAAACGATGGGGAAGATTTAGTATATGAAGCAGGATAAATTCCACTTCCGGCATTTACAGCCATTGTTGCCGAGTTAAATGTAGACTCAACTCCAAAGTGGCCTTTGATCATCATCGATCTTTCGTATGAATGACTATGTCCTGCAAGAACTAAATCCACTTTATAGTTTTCAAGAATCGGAACAATATTCGTACGCATTTGAATAAGTTCCGCTTCTGTATCTGAATTATGCGACCCTAATGAATAAGGTGGGTGATGAAAATAAACAATTGTCCAACGTTGGGTATTTGCAATCAAATCATTCGTTAACCACGTGGCCATATTCCCTCCTGTTGTTCTAAATGAAGCGTCAGTCGATTCCAAAGAAATTATATGCACGTTAGCATAATTAAAAGAATAGTATGCTTCTGTACCGCTCGCTAATCCACCCGCTTCGCCCGCTTTCGGCAAAGTGAAACTACCGAAATATGGTCCTGATTGTGCAATAGCATTTGAAGTATGCAAATCATGATTACCTGTAGTTGGCCAGATCACCATATTCTTCATCTGATAAGGATACTTCGCAAAAACGTTAGTACTATATTCTGCATCTGTTCCGTCAGAGTAAGCATTATCGCCCACCCAAAGCCAAACATTCGTTGGAGTTGTTCCGGAATAATTACGATACGCATCACGAACAAGATTCTGTGCATTTGAATTCACACCAAAATCTCCAATAGTCCAAATCCTGACAGGGCCGGTTGAACCCACAGTTGGATGAGTGTAAAAATAATTACCTGTATCACCTTGTAGAGTTATTGCCGAACTTCCAACGGAATAAAAATATTTTGTATTTGCTGTTAAGCCTGTCAATTGCACGATATGTTCTGTTGTAACGACAGCATCAGTTTTCGAAAGCGTAAGACTAGTTGAGGAGCCGCCGTATTTAATTTTACTATCTGTTGGCGTATTGCTTCTCCACCGAATGAAAATGCTATTTGTTGTTGCAAGATTTAAATAAGGCCCTCTTGTCAATGTTAGCACACCGGCAGGCGTTTGAAAAATACCACTGGTACTCCATGCTCCTGCTCCTGTAGAACAAACCACTTGAATTTGAAATTCATACCAGGTAGACGCAGAAAGATTGTTCAGTAATTTTGAAACTGCTGTTGAAGTTGTTGTTACCCAATTGTTAGAATACCGAACAGCATATCGAACATTATAACTCAACGCAGAAGATACCGCTTGCCACCCTATTGTCGCTGAATTAGAAGTGAGAGCGGTTGTAGAATAGTATAATGGATCTGCCAAGCCACACGTAGAAGACAATGTTGTAAATGAATTTGAAGCACTATACGGCTGCAGCAAATTACCCGCACAAATACAACGAACAACCCATGTGTAGGAAGTATTTGGTGGCAATCCTGCAATTGTATATGAATGCGTATTCCCTAGAACTTTAACCCAAGTGTATGCCGTTGATCCGGTAATATTATAACGAATCATAAAAGTGTCTGCTAACACATTTACATTCCATGAAAGAAAAGCGTTATTGGAAGTAATATTATTTGTCGCTGTTTGATTTGGAATTACACAAGATACCGTTCCTACTGCTGTAGTAAATGAAGCAGGAATCGGTTGATACCCTCCTGACGTTCCTCCCGAGCAATAGGTTCTGACAACCCACTGATAGTTTGTTGATGGATACAATCCTGTAATCGTAGTTGATGTAGCGCTCGCAGAAGCTACGCTTTTGTAAATATAAGCAGTGCTACCAGCGACATTATAGCGTACCAAAAAACTATCTGCTACCGTAGAAGCCCAATTGAACTTTGCGCTGCTCACTGTTATATTGGTTGTTGTTAAACTTGCGGGCAAATTACATACAGCTTTTGCATTTTCTGAACTAACTATAATACCAAACACCAAGATGCAAATAGCTGTCAATAATTTAAAAGTAATCGATTTCTTCATTTTAGTGTTTTTTTGCTGAGGCCGCAATTTAACAATAAATCCCATTTAAAAAATTATTCTAGGCTAAGTAGAATCACCTACCTTCATAATTAATCCAACATAATTTTGATTTCTATATTGATAAGCCCTTTTGAAAAAAAAGCAGGAAAACATGCGTAAAAGCAGAAAAAAAAATTATGGCAAAATTATGGCAATTAAAAGCAGCCGAAAAATTACAACACCAATAACTTTATCGTTTTATTGAATAACAATCTGTACAACTCTTGAGTTATTTTTAGTAAGCACATGAATAAAATATCCCCCGCTGGCAAACCCTGAAAGCTGAATATTTTGTTGATTTATTCCAAGTGATAAATTTATTTCCCGACGCAAAGTCTCTTTTCCTGTTGCGTCAATAATTTTTAACAGAGCCCTTTCAGCAACAGCGGAAATAATATTTAAATTCACTTCTTCTTTCGACGGATTCGGAAAAGCATAAACAGGGATTGTTCCTTGTGGTTGATTATCTATATTCACAAAAAGTGTTACGATAATTGAATCTGCATTTGTACATCCATTGCCACCGGTTACTAATACGGAATATTCTGCTGCACTGTCTACAACTATTGTCTGTGTTGTCTCGCCGGTAGACCAATTATAAAGGTCATTAACGCCTGCATCTAACATAAGGGTAGTGCCACTCTCAATAGCGGTATCGTTTCCTAAAGCCACAGAAGGCAGTGGTAAAACTACAACATCTGCCGGTGTACGCGGACTTTCACATATATCAAACGATGCTGCATAAAAAGTTGTATTCGCACTTAATGGTGGCGTATTCAATAATGATCCTGTTGCTAACAGATTTCCACCTGTGAGTGCATCATACCAATATACCTGTGCAACTGAAACAGCATTGACATATGCTACGCCAGGACCACAGTGTGTTGAATCAGCAGTAACAGGTGGTGTTGGAATATCGTGAATTGTTGCGATAGCTGCAATTCGTTCACTTGCACACGTTCCAATTGCTTCAGCATAATATGTAGTTGTAGTGTTTAAAGAAGGTGTAAGAAAATTCATTCCGCTACCGACTTGTGTTCCTGCGTAATAATCATCATACCAAAAAACAGGATCGCTTGAAATGGCAGTTAACACTATCATTCCCGGGCCACATCTTGCATTATCGGAAACAGAAGGAGCCGGTGAAGATGTAACAGTTACAATTACAGGAAGTCTTTCACTTGGGCATTGCAACCCGGCTTCCATATAATAGGTCGTATCATGAGGAATAAAGCCTGTCACAAAAAGATTGCCTGTATAAATTAATGCTCCGCCGGTTTGTGCATTATACCAACGCACTTGAGCCGTATCTACAGCATTTAAAATAACATTTCCGGGACCACATCGATTTTGATCGGCACAAACGGGATTCGCTGTATAGGCACTTATCATTGCCGTTACCGAAACTAAATTACTAGGGCAAGTCATACTTGTTTGCGCATAAAATTGAGTAGAGCCTGTCAGGTAAGGAGTGTTGAAAGTTGGACCGGTTCCAATTACGCTTCCTCCGGGACTAGCAAACCAATAAATAGAATCAGGTGCATAAGCGCTTAATTGAACGACACCTTCTCCACATCTGCTTGCTGACGTAAATATTGGTTCGTCTCCTCTGGTAACCACTGTTACTGCGGTTGGTGGCGAGGTCGTGGTACAACCGCCGGATATAATTATTACGTTGTACGTTCCGGCTAATGAAGAAGTAAACAATGTGTCTGTTGCTCCCGGAATGTCAACACTGTTTCTTTGCCACTGATAAGAATATCCCGGCGTATAAGGAATCGTTAATGCTACACTACCGCCAACACAAAATGTAGTGCTGCCGCTCACAGTAGTATTTGTATTGAGGGTTCCGGAATAAGCAGCTCCCGGTGAACCACCGATACATCCGGCAAACCAACTATTTCCATCAGCTAAATTCGCAGTATTCGAACTCAACTCACAAGTGTATCCTAGTCCGTCAGGAGCAATGGGCCATGGAGCCAAGTCCTGGTAATAAAATGAAATAAATACCGTCCCATTATTTTTCACCAAACGAATCTGATCCCCTGCATTGCCATAATTGAAACCGATTGTTCCAATAACATTTGTGACTTGGGGATAAATCGTACTAAATTTTACCAAATCTTCTGCGACAACCAAATAACCATTCGCAGGGATAACAGTACTGACAGGAAAAACAAATGTGTTATAATCGTTTTCGTCTTTCAATTTCCATCCTGAAATATTAAGCGGAACAGTACCATAGTTATGCAATTCAATCCAGTCACCGGAATTTAATGTAGGAGAAGAATGATAATTTATTTCACTAATTGTCAATAGCGGAGTAATTGCACTTCCGGTAAAATGCGCTGTAACAACATCTGTGTCTGAAAAGTTATATGTTGCAACCTGATTGGGATCATTCGCTGTAATAACAACGGGGGAGCTCCAATAATTAAAAGAAAATCCCGGATTAGGAATTGCTGTAATCGTTACAGGGTTTCCGTTAAAATAAATTCCTGACCAAGGATACGTTTCAGGAGTAACAGTTGAAATTTGAATCCTTCCCGCACCCGCAGGAGTAACATTCAAAGTCAACAGCACTCTTCCTTGTAAACCAAATTCATTGTTAATCATCTTTCCCGTTGTATCGCGTCGAAGATTAATAAAATTGCGCATTACATTAATATGGTTTTGCCACTCTGTCATATTACTTCCCCATTTTGCAAAATGTTCCGGCATATCATAAGCCATGCTATCTTGAAACTGATGCATGATAGGGAACATTGCAGAAGGAAGGAAGATTGTATTCATCAAATCAGCATAACGATTAATGAAATCAATCTTAAATCTTGTATTTCTCAAAAAGCCATTAAATAAATTTGAAGTATAACATTGAGCCGTTGGATGCAGCGCTTTTGCTAAACGATTCTCTGAAAAATTAGCATCATAGCCTAAACCAAAATCAAGATCGTATAAAAGATATCTGAACTTGCCACCACTTTTAGTCGGTCGCCACATTTTAATGTTGTTTGTCCAATCACCAATCCAATCGCCATTATTAAAATAGGTTTCGCAGGAAAAATAATCAATTACATTTTTCAAATCCCAAGTAGAATCCATAAATTGATAGAATTCATTGGTAGATGAGTCTTGAGTAGTTACATAATTATATGTATTCCAGAAAAAGTCAGGCGTTCCGCTTTTCATTTCAAGAGTGCTGCCATATTCTTTTATGTACTCTGTTTCGGTTTCTTTGTATCCGAAATTATTTTCTACCCAATGATGATCATGGTTTTCATGAATTGTATATACACCCCAGAAATTCCCATTCAGAAACATTACTGCAGGTTCGGCGGCTATATATCCAGTATAAGTTGGTTTCATCACCCGCTCCATAAACGCATCACGGAAATGAACAATATTATAATCTGTTCCTGAATTTCGGAGAATAAAATCGCTTGAATTAATAATATTAGGTTTGTCCGGAATCAACGGGAAATTCAGTTGTCCTTGTCCTAAGCTATTACTAAGATTTATTTCAAAACTTTTTTGAGGTTGCGCCCGAGAATAATTACCGTAAATGGAAATCATAGCATCAAAATTAAATATTCTGTTTTTATCGCGATCAAAATATTCTATCGACGCTTGCTTCTGCCACTTTTGCCAAAAGTTAGCGCCGAAGTACGGAAAGTTTGGTTGTGCATTCGGACCGAAAGTATAAATACCGGTATTCTCATCCCACAAATTCAAAGAATCGGTATTGATTGCAAAAACAGGAAGTGTAATGTTTTCTCCAATGAAATAAGTATTTGTTACCGTCAGTGAAGGCAGATATCCGTTTAAATAAACTTTTGCGCGAATCACAATATTACTATCAATCAAAATTGGAAACAGATACGGTGTTGATGTATTCGTTGGCTCATCGCCATTAATTGTATATCGAATTAAGCCGGAAGCAGTAGAAAGATTAAGCCAATGAGTTGTTGGGTAAAAACCCGGAGCTAAAGAAAAAATCGGAGAAGGTGCATACGAAGTATAACATGTAGAAAAATTATTAGTAGATCCGGGAGAAGGTGTATTTACAAAACACCATGTTGCAGCACCATCCGGAATTCTAGCAGTGGAATGATCCGTCTGCATAGGAGTATATGTTTTTGCATCGAGCAGGGCAAAACCTGCATCATACATTCTGATCGTTTCTCCTGAACGGCTTAATTTAAAATTAGCATTAAAATATTCTTTCAGTGGACTAATAAAAAAAGAAGGTGTTGGTCCGTATATCGTTCCCGGATTTTGAATACCGAAAGAAAGATATGGAATCGACGACATGTCGCCTGAACCGGCAGACTGATTGTGCACTTCGACAGCCAATACATTTGTTCCTTGAACAATAGTATTTTTGAGTAGTGTTCTATCGATAAAAAAAGAATCGGGCACTCCGCCGAGATACATTTTTGCTTCATGAGAAAGAATTGCAAACTCAGTATACCCTGGTCTGATACCTACGAGTCCGATATTTGCGCGGGCAATTTCTACGCCGTTGAGATACGCAACAAAGCCATCATCATAATCGATATTAAAAATCGCATTTACAATTTGTCCGGTATCAGCAATTGTAAAAGTCTTTCGCATGCACACAGCTTTGCATTGAGCAATTGTTGTTGCATCGTCAGCATCACCAAAACCAATTCCTCCTGGCCCGGACGACCATGCGCCATCGTTGAAAAAACGATTTCTCCAATTCGTATCGGGAGCCGCAACAGAAGCGTAATATTTCCAAGTAGTACTTGCGTTGACAGCTGTTTCCCAATGATCTGCTATATCAATTTTATTATTTCCTGAAGCAAAAACAACTAAATGAGAGTCTGGCTGTAGTACATAAGCAGGAAAAGTAAAAAGCGAAAAATTTAGGGAGTCGTCAGACAAATGAAATCCGGAAAGATTTACAGGAGCTACGCCGGCATTATAAATTTCAATCCAGTCATCATAATTGTTTAATCCATTTTGTATGATTGAAGTGTTTGATGAGGAAATTTCATTAATAAGAACTTGAGCTTTTGCAGAAAAACTGCTTAATTGAAAAAGCGAAAATAATAGTAGAACCACACATGCATGCATTGGATTCCTGAAAACAAGTAGTTGTTTTTTCATTAGAAAGTTGGGAGACTTTTAGCAGAGTGAAATTACAGAATTTAAAATGGTTGCTGTTGTGAATTTGGCCAATCCAATTACAATTTAGGTGAATGAACGAATTTAACCATTTTGTCTGTAAGCCAAGTTAGTAAAAGTACGGACAATGAACTGTTTATAAACTAAAGATTCCGGCAAATACGAGAGGAGTTCAAATATATTCATTTAGCGAGCTGAATATTTACCTAATTTTGACTTAAATCGTTTTAAATCTACAACCTTATGGAATCATCACGTCGCGCCTTTTTGAAAAAAAGTTCATTATTGGCAATTGCAGGAGTTGGAGCACAGTTTCTCTCCTCAACAGTAGCAAAAGCAGCATCCGGATTTACTAAAACAAACAACGAGGCAATAGCCGGCGATCCAACAGTTTTTACATTGGCGCCACTTCCTTATGCATATGATGCATTAGAGCCGCACATCGATAAAATGACGATGGAGATTCACTACGGAAAACATCATCAAGCCTATGTGAATAATCTGAATAAAGCAGTGAAAGAAAAGAATCTAAGTCTAACCTTAGAAGAGTTAGTAGCAAGTGCCTCTAAAAATGGTGACCCTATTCGCAACAATGCCGGAGGCCACTGGAATCACACCTTTTTCTGGAATACATTAAGTCCCAAAGGAGGCGGTGCGCCCACAGGTAAAATTGCCGAAGCAATTAACGCTTCATTCGGAACCTTTGAGGAATTCAAGACAAAATTTGGAGAGGCTGCAACAAAGAGATTTGGCTCCGGTTGGGCTTGGTTAGTTAAAAATTCTGAAGGCAAACTGGTTATCGGTTCTCTTCCCAATCAAGACAATCCACTTATGGATCTTTCTGACCTAAAAGGCACACCAATTTTGGCACTTGACGTATGGGAACATGCTTATTACTTAAAATATCAAAACCGCAGAGTCGAGTACATTGCTGCTTGGTGGAATTTGGTGAATTGGGAAGCAGCAAACAACCGCCTTGTTTAGAGCAATCTGAATACATTCCAGAATCTAATTTAAAACAAAAACGGCCGCTACTTTCGTAACAGCCGTTTTTTTTGTTTCTCAAAAGCTATTTGCTTTTGTCATGCAATGTGCTTATTTAGAGTCAGTTCCTTTGCCAGAGTCAGACTCCGGTTTTGCAACTTTCATCTTCCACTACACACTCACACTGCACACTCACACTG
>CAYHCU010000006.1:25122-33209 GCA_964355035.1 uncultured Flavobacteriales bacterium
CACACTCACACTGCACACTCACACTGTAACGCTCTCCCTCCTGGGCTCGAACCAGGGACCCTTTGATTAACAGTCAAATGCTCTAACCAACTGAGCTAAGGAAGAATCTTGTCCGCAGGCTTTAAACTTGCGGACGGCAAAAGTAATAAATCACCACCAAAAAGCAATAAAATTCATTACTTTTATTTGTGTCATCTTTAGCATTTTCTGTTAAAAAAGGAGTATTTCAGAAATTTTGGGGGAAATGATTAACCTAGTTGATATTAAAACGTTAATTTTCAATCCCCATTCCAACCCAACAACCTCATGCCCTTCAACCCTTGGCACAACGTTTCTCCCGGTCCGCTTTCACCGGCAATTGTTCAGGCCATCATAGAAATTCCGAAAGGAAGCAAAGCAAAATATGAACTCGACAAAGAATCGGGTATGCTGAAACTTGACAGAGTTTTGTTTTCTTCCGTTTATTATCCGGCAAATTATGGTTTCATTCCACAGACATTAGGCGACGATAATGATCCATTAGACATTCTTGTGCTTTCACAAATTGAAATTCAACCGTTGTGTTTGGTGACAGCAAGAGTAATCGGTGTTATGAGAATGATCGACAACAATGAAGGCGACGATAAAATAATTGCTGTTGCAGAAAACGATGCCAGTATAAATCATATTCGAGACATTTCGGAATTGCCGGCACATTTTACTCTTGAGCTAAAAAACTTTTTCGAAAATTATACGAAACTTGAAAACAAGAAAGTTCTAGTAGAGGGTTTTCAAAACATAGAAATTGCAAAAGAGATTATCGTAAAAGCCTTATCAGAGTATCAAATCCGATTCAAAAAACAATAATTTCCCTCGCGAAAAACCCAACAACTTTTCTATCTTTGCCAAAAATCAACCCAACCCATGAGCCTCGTAGTAGTCGGAACAGTAGCATTTGATGCCATCGAAACACCTTTCGGAAAAACAGATAAAATCATCGGCGGTGCCGCTACCTATTCAGGTATTTCTGCTTCTTATTTCGGAAAAGATATCAAATTGGTTTCCGTCGTAGGGGAAGATTTTCCTACAGAAATGATAGAAAAATTTGGTCAATTTGGCCTTTCTACAGAGGGACTACAAATAAAAAAAGGTCAAAAAACATTTTTCTGGTCAGGAAAATATCATGTCGACATGAACACACGTGACACGGTCGATACTCAATTAAACGTTTTACTCGATTTCGATCCGGTAATTCCGGCATCTTACCAGGATTGCGAATTTCTTATGCTCAGTAATTTAATGCCACAGCTGCAGAAAAAAGTAATTGAAAGAATGAACAAACGTCCGAAGTTAGTAGTAATGGATACGATGAACTTCTGGATGGAGACACAATGGGACGCTCTTATTGAAACCATTAAACTTGTTGACGTGCTTACCATCAATGATTCTGAAGCCCGTCAATTAACCAACGAATATTCTTTAGTCCGTGCAGCACAAAAAATCCTGCAAATGGGACCAAAATACTTGATCATCAAAAAAGGTGAACACGGTGCCCTTCTCTTCAATAAAGACCAGGTCTTCTTCGCTCCGGCTCTTCCTTTGGAAGATGTGTTCGATCCGACAGGCGCAGGCGATACTTTTGCCGGTGGTTTTATTGGCTACATTGCTCAAACACGCGACATCTCATTTGAAAACATGAAACGCGCAATTATTTACGGTTCAGCAATGGCATCTTTCTGTGTTGAAAAATTTGGTATCGAAAGATTGGCAGAATTAAAACAAGAAGAAATTGACGACCGTGTTCATCAATTTGTAAACCTTGTTCAATTCGATATTGAATTAGTATAAAAAAGAGCCGCATCAACTTGATGCAGCTCGGTATTTAGGATTAGGGAAAAAATAAATTATTTACTTAATACTTCTATCGTACGATTGAAAACTCCTTTGTTAGTGTATAAACGTAATTGATAAACGCCTTGCGTGAATTTTTCAACAGAAATTGTAATCTGATTATTGCTTACCACTTTCTGAATCAATCGTCTTCCGGTTACATCATAAACAGCGACTGACTCAACTTGAACATCCTTCGCACTCACATTTATTATAGAGCTTGTTGGATTTGGGTAAATAGAAAAATTTGTGCTTGGATCAATTGGGTTGATACGATCAAATAACGGATCAACAAGAATTGTATCGTTAATCCTTGCAATAGATTGAACATACTGACTATAAGTAATTGCTGAAACATCTGTAACACTGAAGAGTGAATTAGTAATAGTAGAAATATTATCAACAATTACTACATCGAAATCCGCCAAATGTCCGGAACCATTCAAAATATTTTGTTGATCATTTCTTACCATAGCAACGTCAATCTTTCCAATCGAAGGAGTATGATGAACAAATGTAATCATGTCTGTTCCCTGTGTTCCCAACCAACTACCGGCAAAATTTGCTTGAACAGAAGTAGTATCAATAATCGTTGGATCATAGTTAATGGAAAATGCAATTCCATAAAGGCTATCAACCGGTAACAAAGTCGTTCCTAAAAGAACGTTTATTTGAACAGCCATTGATGGTCCAACGGTGTCAGGCGTTGCATCAAGCACAAGTGCCGGCAAAACAGAGCTGATGATTACCTGAGGATTTGCATAACGAGCCGGATGAGTTAAATTATAATTTTGAGAAACAGCAAGAGTGTCAGCATAATCGACGACACCATTCCCGTCGCAATCTGCATGTTTTAAATTAATCGCTGAATTAAACCATGAACCATAATCAGCAGCCGGCTGCGCTGTCCAACTATTGTTTCCACCAATACGAACAGGACCCGTTTGATTAAATGCGACTCCTATATTTAAGATGTCAAAGTTATTACAATCTAAATCGTAGTTTGCATCACCGGGCCAAACATCAGTTACATTTGTGCAATTCAAAAATTGCCAATTCACATTCGAGCCAAGATCAGTACATCCCTGGCCTGCATAAAAATTAGCTCCACCACTTGCTGTTATTCCTTTTAGAATAACATAATTCAAACAAACGTCGGTACCGGATTTTGTAATTGTACTTGAAAGATTTCCGTTTAAAAATATTGGAAACCCGGGACTGCTGTTACAAATTAATTGTGAGCCAATATTTTGATTGCCGGAAAGCGTCATCGTGTTACCCGGATTATTCAAAAAAAGCGTATCGAAATAAATTGTTCCGGAAAGAGAAGCGTCAGAATAGAATGTTGCTTTTTGAATTGTATCACCGCCACCGAGGCCATTCAAATCAACAAAATAATTGGCAACAAAATTTCTACAATTAAAGTTTAAATTTGAAAAATCAGACCCTGCATATTGAACACTAATATCCTTAAATGTTCCTGCTGTTTTAAAATTACCGCCATAAACATAATATGCAGGTGGAAATAATTTCAAATTAATATTTGTCAATTCCGTATTCGTATTTGTTCCTTCTAATTGAAAATTTGTTACGTCAATGGTTACATCTCCTGAATTAAAAAAAGCGCCGGGATTACTTGAAACATTTGAGGCTGCGATGTTGTATCCGTTCATATTAAAAGACCCTCTAATAACATGTACGCTTTTACACGCTAAATCTCCTGCTAAAGAAATTAATCCGGTCGAATTAACGTCGACCTCACTCAAAAAACATCCGGAAGATTGCAACTCGCAAGCTGTCAACGACCGCATTGATAAATGATCCAAATTCACATTCATCCCGGAAGCAAAATAAACCGACCAATAAGCGGAAAGGTTGGTCCCTGTTAATGTGCAATTAATTCCTGCAGAACTCATGTTTAGCAAATTCACACTTGCGTTTGAAATGTCAATTGTTAATGTTCCACCGGAAAGTCCTGAATTAGAATCAATGAAAACATCATCAACACTTGTTGGCATGCAATTTCCTCCTGTACCGCCACTCGTCAATGACCAATGTGTTGGATCTGTCCAGTTACCCGAGCCTCCAACCCAATAAACAATTCGCGAGACGGATGATTGAATTGACCATCCGCTATTGTTACCTGAATTTGTGCTGTTGTTTGCATTGAACGTTGCGCCGGATGAATTAATGTCCGCCAATTCAACATGATCAACGCTGACAGGGTTGCTATTTGTTTTTACAATGTTTGTTTGCTGACCCGATATGGCACTTCGCAGTGTTATAAAATGATTACAATCTGAGGTGGAAAAAATATTGTCCACTACCGTTAACGTTTTTCCTGCGTCTTGAATTAAAGAATATCCTGCATTATTCAGATTTAAAGTATCTGTTAGATTATCTCCATGAATAAACAAATCATTTCGAACATCCATATAAAAAAGAGAATTGTTTGTTCCAATATGAACAGGACCAAAGTTTGTAAATACACTTGCTGTAACATTTGAATCTAATGTGCCATCTTGCAAAAATTCAATACTCCCAAAATTGCCTTCCGAATACATATGTCCCAACGTCTGATCAAATGTTATTTGAGCCGTTTCTGAAAATAACTGAGTACCATTGTGATCATACTGCTTCACATAGAAATGAGTACTGTCCATGATCATTGTTGTAATCGGGTAAGAAGTCACAAGAAGTGCGTGGATGTTTCGATGACTGAAATCCATTGTTCCGATTTCATGATATAGGATATTAAACGTAAGATCTGAATTCGCTGTATATGTTCCGCTTCCCTGCATTTCAATATCATAAAAAGGAGATATTGAAGAAATAGTTGCAACAGGCGACGCACTCAACAAAAGCAATGTTGATATTCTCCAGCTTAATGAAGATTGAATATTAATTGAACCGATTATCGTTAACTTCTCGCCAGAAAAAACACATTGCGAAGGAATATTTGAAACGCTGATAGTATGCGCCGTTGCCAATACCGTTGCTGTGTAAACTGTGTCGCCCGTTAAGAGCGAATTGACGTCAAAGAAAACACTGTCAAGCTTAGTCGGCCCGCACGAAGCTGAAGCACCTCCGCTTGACAAAGACCAATGAGCGGGGTCGTTCCAGTTTCCGGTTCCTCCAATCCAAAATAAACTTCTTGGAGCTAAATTAGAAATTGTCCAACCCACATTTCCTCCATTATCAATTACATGATTTGCAATAAAGGTTGCTCCGCCTGTTGCAACAATACCATCCAGCGTAACATAATCTAGAATGATGTTTCCGGAAGCTGCGCTTAAAGTTGCCGTTCCACCGCCACCGGGAGTAATTATCGAGATGTTTCCAATTCTATTACAATCCGAATTTAAAATAATGGTGTTGTTTATTGTTGTAGTGGTGTTCAATTGCAATCTAATATCGATTCCCTCAAGTGTATCAAAAACACAAGAAGTCAGCCAAACCTCTTTTGAAAACGTAGCATGATGAATTGTTGAATTCTCTGCGAAACTATGTTCTACAAACGTTGCATAATTTGCTTCCATTTGTTTTAGCGTTCCTGCGCCCGTAAAAGTAATTGTATCAAAATGCGTAACAGTACCGGTTGCATCAACCTGACCATTTACACAATCAAAATATATATTTGTTAGCGTACTGTTTATTACATTACCAAAGACGTCAACAGATCTTGGATAAACAGAAAAAGAAGTTCCAAAAACCGTAATTGTAATATTGCCCGAAATAAACGTTGCACTAACATCAATCAACATATTATTACACCTTATATTATTACCATTAGCATCAAGAGTTCCGGCTTCTATTAAAACGCTTCCCATACTATTCATGGCAGAATTCAACGTATAAGTACCTACTCCGGTAAATCGTACAAGGCCGAATTCAATTCCCTTTGTATCAATTGTATTTCCGGTAAGCGCAGAGGCAAATGTAAGTCCTGTTTGATTGACGGTCATGTTGGGGTCCAGCATTAAACTTCCAAAAATTGTAAGGACTGCTCCCGCTCCTTCTAAAATCGGATTATTTTGCACTCCTGTCCAAGACATGTTTCGACAGAAATAAAAAGTTGAATCCAGATGTAAAGATTGTCCTGAAGTATTAAACGACTGGGAGTCGAAAACAACGTCATCATTAATCGTTGGAATAGAAGATTGAAATATGTTTCCTCCGCTGGTGGTTGCCCAATGGTTTGCGTAATCGCTCCAATTTCCCGTTCCTCCAACCCAATAAAAATTGGCTGCTTGAGAAGTTCCGATCATCGTTATCAGCAGATTTGCCAGAACCAAAATTTTCTTTGTAACGTTTTTCATGTGTATATTCTTTTTCCTGATTGGCTTAGATGCACTTTCACGCTACAAACATATTCGTTATGCCTGCACAAAAAAAATACATTTTATGCACTTTGTCAGCCTATTATTTTATGGTTTTAATGGTTTATAGCAACAAAATAGCAAATATTTGCTAATTATTCCTTAATTTGTCGGACAATGAAAACATTCACAACCCTTCTCACATCATGGTCACCCTGAAAGTTAAAGAATTAGTTGATGTCCTAAAGCCAAATGAAGTTAAATTGTTCAGATTGTATTTACGTTCACCGATGTATAATCAATCCGAAAGCCTGTGTGAGGTATTTGAAATTCTGCTTTCCGGGAAACTAAAATCAAAAGCCGCTGTTTTTAAAAAACTTTTTGGTGCGTTAACATTCAATGACAAGAAACTCAGATATCTTTTTTCTGACTTGACACGTCAATTAGAAAAGTTTATTGCTTTAATAGAATTTGAAAAAGACACCGAAGAAGTTTCATTGTATAAACAAAAAGCGATGTCGACAAGAAGTGCTCAAAAAGCCTATTCTTTTGCGACAAAAAAGGGGGCATCTATTAATATTCCGGAAAGAGCTTCATCAATTCTGAACAAATATCGATCTGCTGAGGTTTCTCATCAATTTGAATCAAAGCAATTATCAAGACTTTCCGAATTAAATTATTCTCAGCTATTAAGTAATCTGGATCAATTCTATTTCATCAGAAAGCTCCAATTACAATGTGAGTTAATTAATTTGAAGAATGTTCTGAATAAGGGATATACTGTGATTTTTATTGACTCCATTTGCGAATACATTCATTCGAACAATTTTCTGAAATCGCCTTTGCTTGAAGTTTATTTTCATGTTTTAATAACATTAAAAGGCAACAAGTCAGATTCCGAAAATTCGTTTCAAAAAATTCTTGCTCTTACAAATACACATCAAAAGTTGTTTTCAATTGACGATCTGAACAATATATATCAGTATGAAAAGAATTTCTGTATCCGAATGATTAATCAAGGAGAAGATCAATATCGACAAATTCTATTTAATCTATATAAATCTATTCTTTCAAACAAAAGGATTATGGATCATGATTATTTTTCTACTTGGGAGTTCAAAAACATAGTTACTTTGGGTTTGCGATTGAAAGAAGATGAATGGGTTAAGTTTTTTATCTTGCGTTTTATTAATCACCTTCCTCCGCATGAAAGAAAAAATGCTCTCACATATAATACCGCAATGCTTTATTATTTTAAAAAAAACTATCGATTCGTTTTAAAATATTTGCAAGAAGTAGAATTTACAGATTTGTATTATCAATTAGATTCCAAATCAATTCTTTTGAAGGTATATTTCGAAACTGACGAACAAGAGTCGCTGCTTCACCACATTGCAGCGTTTAAGGTTTTCTTGATCAGGAATAAAAATATTTCCGAATATCAATTAATCATCTATAAGAACTTTATAAAATATGCCTTAAAGATATTTCGTGCGGGAGCAAATCTTAAAAAACTAGCTGCGCTAAAATCTGAGATTTCTGTATCTGCAAATATCTCAGATCGAAATTGGTTATTGGAAAGAATTCAGGAAGCAACTTAACGTTTTGTTATTTCGCTTTCTCAACAGAAAACTTTTCAACCTTATTTGTAATTGGCGGCAATGTTCTTAGGTAAGCATAAATAGCCCCTAGGTCCTCATTCGTCATACCGCTTAATAATGTCCATGGCATAGGTGTGTTGTTCCCTCCTCTACCAACCGGGATGTTTTTCGCTTTTTCGTTTCTGTAAAAATTAAATTTTTCAATGAACGCTTCTTTTGTTAAAGTTCCAATGCCTGTTTCCTTATCCGGCGTAAGGTTTGAAGACGTTGCACACCTTCCGCTTAAACAAAAAGTAAA
>CAYHCU010000007.1:0-32847 GCA_964355035.1 uncultured Flavobacteriales bacterium
TGAATACAACTCTGTCGTTTGTTATAATATCAGCAGAAGCAAAGTCAGCAATTACTGGATAATCCGGATAGGCTGACCACAAAATTCCCATTCGTTTGGAAAAGTAAATTTCCTTGATTTAGCCACAATTGGATAATCCGGATAGCCTGACCACAAAATTCCCATTCGTTTGGAAAAATAAATTTCCGCGATTCAGTCTAAATTACTCAGTATTATCCCGGAATATGATGGTCAATGCTAAACGAAAAAAGGTGGTAAAGCCTTCCGGATTATCCAATTAGCAATAAAACACATTACAGTATCCTGTTGTCCCAATAGTTGAAATGTTCCTTGTTGCACAAGAACATTATCAGCATAAAGACGCCATTGGCTTGGCCCTTGCATGTTACCATTTACATTGCTTCCGGAATTCCATATTCGGAAACAAATCAAAGTATCACCCTGACAGGTACCGGTTACTTTCACGCTGCTTTTATCCCATGTGGTATCCTGTGGCTGATTCGAACAAAACTCAGCGGGCGTGATTTCGGATCTTACACAAAGTGTTGCATTCACGAGAGCGACAGGATTGCATAGGACATCAGCGGAAATCGTAAATGATCCACACTCACCTTCATTGACTGTTCCTATATTAAATGAATAGGTATTTCCCGTAACCGAATTATAAGGAATAGAACTATTTGTTAACGACAGCTCTTGCGGCAGAATCACTTTAACGACTGCACTTGTTTCTGGTATCGTACCCTCGTTGCAATAATCAACTGCAAGTATGCTGCTTCTACACGGACGAAAAAGAGATGATGTTATCGAAGTATTCATTCGACTACAAGAAATCTGAGCAGATAATGAAAAATCTATATTGTCAATACTATCATTAAAAGAAATAACTGAAACAGGATAGGTTCCAGATATTGGGCAATTAATTAAATGTACTTGTGAAGGGTTAACGAGAGAAACTACATAATTTCCGGAATCAACAATCAGTTTAAAAAAGCCACTTGAATCAGGAACTGAATAATACTCACTATTTGGCCCTGAAGCTTTCACCATCCAGTATGAATGACCCCATTTAGATAATCCTGCATCTGAACTATTAAACACACAATTACTGTCTTGATCATTGTAAATCCTACCGAAAATTAGAGAAGTAGATAAATGTCTTTGCCATACACCTGCCCCAACTGTCCCAACAAATAAATCATAATCTTGTATTGCAATAGATTGAGGATAAAAAGGCGCGGAAGGTAATCCATTATTGAGTACTGAATTCCAGGAATCTCCAAGATTATTGGATAATAATAAACCAATACTAGTTGCAGCATAAATGCCAGAACTATTGATAAAAATAGAATATACTTCACATAAGGTCCCAATATTAATTAGCTCCCAATTAATACCATTATCAATGGAACGATAAGTACGCCCTAATACATCAATGGAGGCAAAAATAAAATTTCCGGAAGCGCTAATAGTGATCCACCCATAATCAGGCGAATCACTAAATACAGGTGCCCAAGCATTCCCATTATCCAATGACCTAAACATCGTTCCACTTCCATTCCCATCTTCCCCGGCAAAAATTGTACTTCCCTGAACTCCTAGTGAAACAATAGATGTAGACAACAAACCTAGATTTGTTACTTGCCAAGTACTGCCGCTATCTGATGAGACTATGACACCCCGAGTACGATCAGCTGCAAATAACAATCCATTTTGAACTATTGATCTAACGTCACCAATAGTTACTAAATTCCAATTCATACCATTATTGGTTGAGAGAAAAATACCGGTCCCGGTACCAGCACATATACTCGAACCCAGAATACAAATTGAATTCACGTTTAAGTCGGTTAGTCCGCTATTCACTGCAGACCATGTATTGCCGTTGTCGTTAGATAAAAATATTCCATCTGCGAAAGTTCCAGCATAAATGCTTGATCCATCAATCGCAATGGTTCTAACATCCCACGAATACGGCCCATTCGTCTGCACCCACTGTGCATTCATAACCGTTGTACTCATAACGAAGACGGTAAATAATATAAATCTCATGGTATTTGTTTTTAACAGGTTTATGATTACTAAAAGATAAAAGGCCATGGCACAAAGATTCAATATTCTTCGCCATTAATCACCCCTCGAATATAGGCAAAAATTGATTACGTATAATTAAGGTTAGTGGACATTTCGCTACCATTAACCCTCCTGCTTCAGTCGACTTTATCCCTAAAAGTTTTGTTGTCGGACAGTCCGAAAAGAATTGAACTGTAATCGGTTTTGAAAGCTGAACTCATCCGAACAGTTTTTTTTGAAATGAGGAGGTCAGTTTGTCCGAAATCTCCAATCTAAAGCCAAATCCGTTCTTCGACAAAATACATATCCACCTCTCCTTTATGTTTCGCCTGAACTTTTCCCCGGTATTCACATTTGAATTTTTCCTTAATTAATTCATAGGTGCTGCCACTGATGTTAATTTTCCCGACTTCTCCACTACTTTCCATACGTGAAGCAATATTCACTGTATCGCCCCAAATATCATATGCGAATTTTTTTACGCCTACAATTCCAGCCACAACCGGGCCAGTATGAATTCCAATTCTTATTTCAAAAGGTTCTTTCTTATCCTTTTTCCTGTTTTCAATATGCTGTAGAATAAAATCGAGTATTTCAAGAGCAGCATATACTACATCTTCAGCATTCGTTTCATTAATCACAGGCAATCCACCGGCACACATATAACTGTCTCCAATTGTTTTTATTTTTTCAATGTTGTGCCTTGAAATGATGTTGTCAAACTCTTTAAAACAATAATGTATTTCAGCGACCAGTTCCTCAGGACTTAATTTCTCTGAAACCTGAGTAAAGTTTTTAAAATCAGTAAACATAACCGTAACGTCATTAAATTGTTTTGCATCTGCGGTTCCCTTGGACATGAGTTCCTCAGCAACTTCTGACGGGAGTATATTTAAAAGAAGTTCGTCGGATTTTTTCTTTTCCTTTTCAAGTTCATTTTTTTGTTCAAGTATTTTATAGGTTCGAATTTCTACTTCCTTTTCAAGCTCATCTTTGCGGTTTTCCAGTAGCTTTTTCTTTTCAATTTCTTGAGCAAGTGTTTTGTCAGATAATGCCTTTACTTGGATAAGTTGAAGACTCAAGGATCTGTTCAAATCAGAATACATCCATGCTTGATGTATTGACATACACATAGGAATGCTTATTGTTACAGCAAGAAAAAGTAATATTCCAAAAGTCATAGTAAGCTGAATTGGTTCATCATCAGAAAACAATTCAGTAAGTAAAAAAGCTAAGCAGATTAGCATTGAGGCTAAAATCCCTGTCCCTACAATCCAGGCTCCTTGCAATTTCTTTCTAATCGCCATAATGGTCAGAATTATTGCTTCAATACTTACATAGCATAAGAGTGGATAAAATGTCTCCTCAAAATAGTGGATGGTACTGAAATAAGACAAGAGAATAATAACAAGGAATATTGCGAAGAGCCAAAAGCGAAAACGCTTTTTCTTCGTAAACAATTCATTAAGAAATGCAGAAAGAAAGAAACAAGATGCACATGCAGCAGGAAAACTTAGATAGCTATATATAATATGAAAGGATGAGTTATGTGTAACATATTCTGTAATGAAGACTCCGGAAAGAAGAAATCCAAAGCACAACATAAATAATCCAAAGTACAAATTGGAAGTGTTCTTTCGGTAAAACAGGTACATGAATAAATGAAGTACAGAGAGTCCAATTCCAACTCCCCCTGCAATTAACAACAACAATGCGAGTCGTAGTTCCCAAAGGTAGTCTTCGTCGAGATCACTGCTCTCCAAGCTTAAGTCAAAGCCAGCAAATTTTTCGTAAAAAATAGAATTGTTTCTTTGGGCATTATAATTAGCATAACGTACAGCTAGCACATGCTTACCCGCTCTATGAAGAATGAACATAAATGGCACTTCGATAGGGTTAAAATATTCAGTGCTATCAGGTTCTTTTATCTCCCCATATTTTATTAAAAGTATCCCATCAAGATAAATTTCAGAAGCTCCTAAATGTTCAACTGAAATGGCAAGTGCTTTTCCAACCAGGGAGGTATCAACGGAGAAATCTTTTCGGAACCATCCTATTCCGCTAAATCTTATCAAATCCGAATCAGTTCTCAGGTCTGATTGAATTTGTTGCCATTTAGAATCATCCCAATTAACAGATGCAAATGAATCATTATCGGAATTGATGAATTTCCAGTCTTTGTATAAATAATAGGGCAATCTATCACTAGTAAATGCTTTCGAATCAACTTGGCCGGCATTATTGAAATTTTGCAACAAACTGTCATCTGAATTATTTAAAGATGCAATAGCAGTATCATGAGCAAAAAGTACCGAGGTGAAAACAACAATTAAATAAATCACAAACTTCTTCATAAAGCAAATATTACAATTTAATTATGAATGAAGTAGTTATGAGTAAACGGAATTCGATTTGAATTCCTCATCTTTGATTGTCATATTAGATAACTTACTTAAGTATTAAACAATTTCTTTATTTCACCCTCTAAGGCTTGTTTTCTCAATTCATATTTCCTTTTTTTTGCTTTAACAAAATAAAGTAGAAACAAAAATATCAATACCATTACTCCAAAAGAAAGATTATAAGTCTGTTGTAATCCTAGAAACTCTGCTTCACTCATCCTACGTATACTTCTACTATCATTAGGAAAAAAATGAAAACAATACATGTAGGCTGGAAGTAACAAAATCCCAATCAAATACATCATAAATCCAGGGAATAAATCTGGTTTGTGAGCAATATTTGCAAGTGCTGCTCGGTAATACTGCATTTGGTTCATTGAAATATTTTTAACGGCAACATATGGACCCCATTTTTTAGGTTTCCGAATCACCCATACAACTGTCATTTCATGTCCTTCCCTACATGCAATATCCCAATTTGCAAGCTCTACTACATGCTCTTTACCATTTTTATCTTGGATGAATATTTTTTCAATAACAGAGTTCGTTGAAGACACACCCGATTTTGTATTACCATAAACATGTGTCTTGACAGTTTTTTCTTTACCAACTACATGTCCATTCAAATAGTTTATTTCAAACGAAATGCCAGACACCGCGAGTTCTATTGAATCCATATCTAATAAATTGGTTAAAGCTTGACTAATATTATTGCTTAACAAACCTTTTAATTAAAACATCATCTTCTGCCTGAAACTTTAAAATATAAATTCCGCTCGAAAGATTTGACACATCTATTATATTTCGCTCTTTTGTTTTCAGAATTAAAGCGCCCAAGGTATTGTATATCTCTATTTCATAACTTTTCAATTCATTGTTCGTGAAATGTAAATTATCTTGAACTGGATTAGGATAAATTGATAGTGGCTTAACCCTAATGGGCTCATTGATACCAACCCCAGTTTGATGTAAGTTAATTAACACCGGCAATGAACCATTCAAGTAAGTGTTATTAACACAAAACGAATTTGAGCACCCAGCAGAATCAGTAATCAAAAGGCAAATATTATAATAGCCAGGTGAGCTATAAGTATGTGTTCCTGAAGAACCTGTTGTAGTAGTTCCATCGCCCCAATTCCAGGTGTAATTGATAGGTGTTGAGCCGACGCCATAAAATACGGCAGTCCAACTAGACTGTATTGAATCGAAAACAAGAAAAAAGTATGGGACACAATTTTCAGTAGGAGATGGCGCTTCAATCAATTTGGTATATTTAGGATGCCCTCCAGTAGTTAATGTATCAAAATCTAAAATTTTAATGTAATTATTATTCGATGGGTTAAATTCAAATAACACTCCTGCATTATTTATCCCTCCCAAATTTGTCAAACCGTACAACTTTCCATTGCTTGCCTCCATCAATGTTCCCATTGGTTTTTTTCCACCAATGCTATCAAAATCATGCAGTTTCGTTACTAGTCCTGTCGGAATATCGAATTGGAATAGAGTTCCTGATTCATTGATTCCTCCTTGGCTCATCATCCCGTAAAGCATTCCATTTGTCGCTTGAACTAAATCACCAGTTCCATTATATCCATCGTTTCGAATTTGGGTAGAAAATATTTTATGTACTTCCAAATTTCTACTTATTGGTTCAAAACTAAATAACGACCCTCCACTTGATGACGAAAAATTTCCATAGCCTGCAGTTAAGCCATATAGTTTTCCATCTCTAGCTTGAATAAGACTACCATAGGGCTTAACACCATTATAATTAGTGAATGAAGTATCCACGGTAATGATCCCGGTCTGAGGATTATAATTGAAAATACTACCACTATATTGCAGAAAGCCATTAGTCATGCCATACATTAAACCATTTCCTGCAGTCACTAAACTTCCATAAGGCTTTGCATCATTACTACCTGAGAAGTGGTGCAAAATATTATATTGTCGAGTAGATGGGTTAAACTCAAAAGCTATTCCTTTATTGAGTGAGTCATCACCAGATGTTAATCCGAAATAATTCCCATTTCTTCCTTGAACTAGGTTTCCATATGCAGAATTTCCTATCCAATGATCAGCCCAAAAATGTGATATTAATTCAAAAACGGAAGTCCTCGGATCCAACTTAAAAGCGGAAAGAGAGGTAAGACCCAATAAAGATCCATCATTAGCCTGTGTAAGGCTCCCGGAAGGGCTGTGTCCTGCACCCCTTCGTGGCAAGGAGCTGCTACCTAAGGAAAATTCTAGCATTCTTTGAACTAGGTTTGATGAAGGATCCAAGGCATAAATAAAACTACTTGTAAAAAAGTACAGTTTTCCATTGGTCGATTTCAATAAACCTGCAACTGGGTAACCAACTTGTATATCAAAATTAAATATTCTAGTAAATTGATTTGTATTTATATCAAAAGAATATAAGATTCCTGCTTCCAAGCTTCCGGGTGGGAAACCAATTCCACCTTCTCTTGTGGCCCCATACAATAAACCATTATTTGCTTGACAAATCCTAAGCGGGGACTTACCATTTGGCCCACCAAAATCAAACAGTTTGTGATAAATATTCGTTACAGGATCAAAACTAAATATTACTCCCGAAGAATCCACACCACCTCCTAATGTAGTTCCGTAAAATTTCCCATTTGTTCCCAAAATGAGTTTAGGTGTATTAGCGATTGGAAGACTTGCATTTCCATCATTAAAATTCGCAATGTTATATACAACTGAGTTTGTATTTGTTGAAATGTCAAAAGCATTAATAACTCCAAAGCCTGAAGGTGCAGGTTTGGATCCTATCGAGTATAATTTTCCATTGGATTCTGTTAAATCACTAATCCAAAATCCATTTAAGACAAAATCGAAATCATATAGCTTTAAAAAGACATGAGTTATAATATCATAGGAAAAAAGAACCCCCATTGATCCAGGAGTTGCAATCCCTCCTACCATAGTTACTCCATATAATTTACCGTTAGACGCTTGCATCAGACTCCCTTCTGGACGACTACCATCTGTACCATTGAAGTCATGCAATTTTGTAAAAATGTTTGTGGTTGGGTCGTAGTTAAAAAGAATTCCATGATCATATGCTCCACCTTTACTAGACAAGCCATATAATTTATTATCACTAGCCTGCATCAAACTTCCCTTGGGATAAGAGCCGTAAGAAGCACTGTCAAAATCTATTAGTTTTTCGTAGGAATGATCTGCAAAGGGTCCTAATGAAGGATCAATTCTAAAAAGTAATCCCTTGTTATGAGTACCACCTAAGTATGTCATACCATAAAATTTACCATCTGCTCCTTCTATTAGTTCTCCAATTGGATAATCTCCTGGATATGAACCGAAGTAGTATTGCTGCATAAAGTTTGACCCATCAGCTTTGACAGAATAAATATTTCCATAGGAGGAAGCTCCTCCAAATGGCATGCCACCAACCGAATTCATACCCCATAAGGTTGGAATTACAGATTGAGAATGACAAAACAATCCACTGATAATCGCGAGCAACGAAAGGATGAAAGTTTTCATAACTAGAACATATATATTTATTTAATTAATTTTCAATAAATTCTATGTATTAAGTCACCCTATTAATCGACGGATAAACTTGTGATTAGCTCCAAACACAATTTCGCTTAGAAATACACTTTTGAAATCCGTCTATAAAAAATCAAATCTTAATAAACCGCTTCCTAAATACTACATCTTCTTTATTCTTCAGCCCAATAACATATGAACCAGGTTTCAAAAAAGACACATCGACATTTGAATTATCCTTCATGATTTGAGAAAAAATTAAGACTCCTTTAATATCATATATTTCTAGAAGAGACCCTTCAGTGATTAAAGGTAAAAACGTCAATAAATCCTGTGTTGGATTAGGGTAAATCAAATACTTTGAGTCGTACTGAAGTTCATTTACAGATATTGGGCTATTCCCTAATTTCGCTACAAAAACATCTACTCCCCCATAATTTGTAATTACACTACCATCAAAATCAATGCTATCACTTCCAAAAAACCCTGTAATATAGATATTACCAACACTATCAAGAACGATGTCAATTCCTGCTTCAGAGTAAGGTCCTCCGACACTTTTTACCCATTCTATAACGCCATTCGCATTGTACTTAACAACAAAAATATCGTCATCTCCATTTGAAATAAAACTATTAGACCCAAATCTTATAGAATCTCTATACATACCAGTAACAAATGTGTTTCCAATGCTATCCATAGAAATACCATAACCAAGTGAATAACTTGTCGTTGACGATGCCCATCTTAAATTACCGTTCGTGTCGTATTGAACCACATACATTTGATCTCCACTGGTGTTTATAAAGGTATTTGAACCGAACGTAATAGATGAGCTTTTATACCATCCTGTTAGTGTAAGAATCCCTTGAGAGCTGACATCAATGCTATAAATTGCATCATCATTATTTCCCCCTTCACTTTTCGCCCATAACAATTGACCATTCTTATCAAGCTTAAGAATAAAAATATCATCCTTTCCGGCAGTTGTATTAATCAATGTATTTGTTCCAAAGACCACCAATGAATCGTGAAAATCACCGGATATATATATGTTTCCGATGGAATCCAATGCTAATTCTCCATCAATTCCAATAGGGTAACCTGCTTCAATCAACCACTGTACATTTCCATTGTTGTCAAGCTTTGAAACAAACATTGAACTACTATGTGAAGTTGTTAATGATGTTGTCCCAATAGTAAGTGAATCATCAAAAATACCGGTGAGATAAGCATTTCCACTTTTATCGAAATTCATATCTATAAATTCTGCAGTTCCGCCACTGTACGTAGATAGCGCCCAACTTACATTTCCAAAAGGATCATACTTAACTAGAAAATTTTCGTAGGTTGGAATTCTGAAAGTTCCAATGATGATAGGTGGTGAAAATAATGTATAGGAATCCAAAACAATAGAATCACAATATTGTCCCGCAACGTAGCAATTTCCAAACACATCAGTCCGTACGCTTTTAAAATATTCAGAACACCCCTCTCCCATAGTTTTTGCCCAGACTGCATTTCCAAATTGATCGTATTTAATAAGAAAAATATTGTTATATCCTGGACCGGAATTCGTAAATATGGTACTTCCAACAACCATCGTATCGCCTGAATACCTTCCTGAAACATACGTGTTTCCGTTTTGGTCCACAGCCACACCTAATCCACCATCAGTTCCTCTGCCACCTGCGCTGCTTGCGAAAGAATAAGTTGGAGCCTGAGCAAACAATTGACTAATGCATAAACATAAAACCAAAACTAACCAGAAATGAAATTTTATACGTTTCATATGTGAAGAATTTAATGAATGATTGGCATGACCTACTAAATTTTTAACTCTTGACTCTATTTAAAGTATCTAAACAAATTTATCTATTCAATCCAATGAACAACCGAATGCGAAAAATATTAAGAACCAAATTAATAAAATAAAATCTATTAATCCAAGACCGGCAAATAATTTTATCGTCTGTTTGGTGAAATAAACATTTTCAATTATTTAAAAACTTGATATTTTTAAGAAAATCTTTCCAACAAATCAGGACTACTACATTAAACCTCTTATTATTTAGACATTAATTAATCCCTGAAAATTGGCCAAGTTTATTCAAAAACAGCACTTTTGGATAATCCCGTTGACTTGACCACCTTTTTCCGTGAAGCCTTGACCACCCATTTCCATTTGACTTTGACCACCTAATTCCGGCTCAACTTGATGTCTTGTCCTGAAATAGCTTTACAAAAAAAGCTATTTAAATGACAAAAATACGATTAAAAAAGCAACGCGATTCACCCCTCAGCCGCGCTCCCTTTGTCAGGCGCGACGAAGAAGAAATGAGTAAAATCATTGGTGAGATCCGCAGTGGTATCATTACTATTCGGGCAGCTTGTTTCAAATATGGCTTATGCCGGAACACGCTGAAACTATGGATTAGCAAATTATCTATTCGTAAATTGGAGTCCATTATGCGCAAAAAGCACTTTAAGCCCACTCTCGAAGACCCGGATTCCAAAGCCTTACAACGAAAGGTGTACGAGCTTACCAGAGCTTTAGAACTAGCCAAGCTTAAAATTAACAGCTTGGAAACAATGATCAAAATTAGCGAAGAAGATTTTCAAATTAAGATCAGAAAAAAGTCTGGTACCAAACGGTCAAAAGAATGAGGCAAACCTTCCCGAATGAAAGCCTGGAAGGGCTATGCGCACTGTTTGGTGTTACACGTCAGGCTTATTATGAAGCGCAAGTGCATGAGCGCAAGACAACAATAGCCAACGCCTTGGTGTTAGGTTTTGTAGCTGAATTTCGTAAGGATATTCCAATGCTTGGTACCAGGAAATTGTTCCATCTCATCAAATGGACAAGAACAGAAGATATTCTCTACTCAAAACTTATGGTGTTGGCCAAGCAGAATCAAATGAAGCCCAAATCATGCATTTTGCTTGGGTATTAAGGGATGCGTTTTCTGCAGAACGAGATTCAATTAATGAAGATAATTGGGAAATCTTCATTAATAAATGGGTTAAAGTATTGAATTTAGAAGAATGGGCAAAAGACTTAAAATGGTGGACTGCCAAAATTGGGAAAAAGAAAACACTCGGGATTGTACATCCTTGTCAGAAGACAATTGGATGGACTGAAACTAATCTTAAAAATAAAACTAAGGACATAGTAAAAATTAATACTCTAATTCAGAAGCGGATGGTTATGAATACTGAGTGTGATTGTTTCATACAAACCCCGAAGCGGTTAATGATTATTGAATGCAAAGATAAAACAAACCCGAAAAAAGAACAGCAGGAAAGACACAAGGAGCTTATAGAAGCGTTTAAAATATTATTGCCGAGAGAGAACAAAACAATCTATATTGAATTGACAAATGAGGAAACTGGAGAATGGAATTGGATCAAAATAAATGAATTTTAAAAACGGCTTCTACTTACTCCACCTGAGCTGTATTTTTTTTGGATGAGTCAAGCTTTTTCCTGACCGCCATCCTTCCACACATTTCAAATTATAAACTCCACACAGCTTCCCCTATCTCTGGTATCTGCTATATTCGTTATAATCTATCAAATAACGAACCATGTCCTCACAAACCAAAGTCTGTCTATTCATAAGGGTTTCCACCTTGCAACAAGATTACGACCGGCAGATATCAGATCTCACAAATTATTGCGAGCAGAAGAATTACATTATCTCTAAGGTGATTGCCACAAAGATTACGGGAACGAAGACTCTTGCAGATCGAAAAGATCTGCAAGACCTACTTGCTTCTGCTTCTGGAAATGAATTCCAGAAAGTGATTGTTACAGAGATTTCAAGGATCGGGCGGAACGCCCGCGACATTCGCAACACTATCGATCAGTTGCATAAAAAGAAAATCGCGGTGGTGTTCAAGAACCTCGGCGGACTGGAATCAATCGATCACAACGGACAGGAGAGCTTTGTCACCAATATCATCATCTCCATCTATGCTGAACTTGCCCAGGAGGAAAAGCGCATACTATCAGAACGGATACGTTCCGGCCTTGCAGAAGCACGCAGGAAGGGCAAACAGATGGGAAGGCCTCATGGAAAGGAGAACACACAGGAGATAAACAGGAAATACGGCAGGCTTATTGCAGATCTAAAAAAGGGAAATTCGCTGAGCGATTGCAGCAAGCTTCACGGTTTAAGCCGCAACACGGTGATCAAGGTCAAGAAGCTTATAGCCGCATAAATCCGACCAATGGACAACCTGTTTTTTATCATACACTGAAACATGAAAACGTTTCTGCTATTTGTAATAACTCTGTTGATCCTTGGAGATGCCAATGCCCAGATCACAGAAGTCAAGATCTCCGGCGGATACGCCAAGATTTACAACGATAAAGGAAGCTACTCCGGAAAATCCATCTGGCTTGGCAAGAAAAAGGCGGTGGAAGGATACAACAGCTCGTTTGTTGTTGTCAGGGACGACGGTTACGCCAAGATTTACGACTACAAGGGCAGTTATACCGGAAAATCCATATGGTTGGGAAAGAACAAAATTGTGAGGAATGTTAGCGCTCAGTATATCCTGGTGAAGGACGGGAATTATGTGAAATATTATGATTTCAAGGGTGAGTACAGTGGGAAATCTACTTATGAAACGAAGTGATTTTAATGGTTCAATGAGATTGTTTTACCAACATTTTCATGCCATTTACAAATAGTGCAAGAAAATGTTCTCTTTTTGTGAACTTTTTAATACTTTTGTTGTATATTTATATGAAGCTAAGACAAATTAAAAGACAAACGATTGAAGAGTTTTCTGCGGAAAATTCACAGAGTAAAAAACCATTCGCTTTTTGGTTGACTGCCATAAAATATGCGAATTGGAACTCTCCAGAAGACATTCAATCTACATTTGGGACGGCTGATTTATTAGGAAATGGTTCAAATCGAGTTGTATTTAATATTGGAGGGAACAATTATAGGATGATTTGCAAGTTCCATTTTGGCGAGAAGCAAGTTCATTTATACGTTTGCTGGATAGGCACTCATGGAGAGTATTCTAAATTGTGTAATAATAACGAACAATATACGGTAAGCGATTATTAAAAAAGAAAACAAACAACAGACAATGATAGCATTAAAGTACAAAATAATTAAATCAAAAACCCAATACAGGGATTATTGCAAATTATTGGAAAAATTGCTTGAGCCCAAATCAAAAGATAAAGAGCTCAAAGATGAAATAGCGCTTTTAACTTTATTAATTGAAAAATGGGACAGCGAGCATAATTCCTTCAATGATGTTGATCCTATTGAGTTATTAAAAAATTTAATGGTAGAAAGAAAAATTAAAGCGAAGGACTTGGTTCAAATTCTTGACGTAAGCAAAGGTCTAGTTTCGGACATATTAAATTACAAAAAGGGAATTTCAAAGGAAATAATTAGAGCTTTATCGGAATATTTTAAAATTTCTCAAGAAGCATTTAATAGAACATATAATTTAAAATCGGCATATAATTCAAGATTAAAAAATGCAAGTGTTATGAACACAGAGAAAGAATTGGCGTAACGCAATGGTTCCGACAAAACAATACCTATTAAGTTTTTAAACCTGCTTCTTAAAATGGAGAATTTTCAAAGCCTGGTTCAAATAAACCATTAGGATTCTGCGCACCGGCTATATTTTCCTGGGTGGATACCAGACGTTTCCTGCATAGCGTTTTTACAATACGTTTAATTTGCACCGGCTATACCACCTATGTTGAAATAAACATAGGTTCCATCACCCTCTGGTCAAAATCTTTGCAGCAATAGTGACCGCATTGTTCTCATACCCCTTTCCGGCCAACAGAACCATCTTCTCTCGGATCTTTGTCGGACCCCAGAACAGCCAACCCTGCGTATTGAAATACTCAATCATTTCCGGCTCTTGACCTCTGTAGATATTACCGGCAATTAACCCAAATGAAATCTTAGTCTGGTTCCTGATCAAGCCATGTTCTATCCAATGCCGTTTCAAGTTTGCCGACAGGACATTTCTGTAGTTCTTTGCTGTAAACAGTTTGTATCTGCCAGCCTTTTCATTCTGTTCTATGTCCTCCTCATTATAACGAACTCCGGGACTATCCAAGAATGATTTGATTTCCAGAAGATAAACAATGTCCCTATTCACATCGTATGTGCAGATATCAATCTCCGGCTGGGGCGTTGATGGTTTGTTAATACTTCGCTTTTCTTCTGGTGTAAGATTGATCTTCACCGAATGCCGTACCCAGAAATTCTCCTCTTCCAAGAGTTGACCAATAATCTTCTCGAATGCGTCCATTTTTTATGTACGAGTGTACATGGACTGGCTGACGGGTGCAATGGCGATTGCAGAGATTGAAAATAGTTATCGAGTGCGAAATGTTAGTATCCAGTGAGTGAAAATATTTTATCTGGAAATTTTCTTATGACTTGTTAAACCGCTTTAAGGATCTCCCATTCTTCGAAACAATCTCCAAAAAATAAACCCCAGGCAATAGCTTCGAAGCATCCAACTCAATACCTTCCTACTCGCTTGACACTAATTTTACTGAATAAACAATCTTTCTGTTCTCACAGAATGATCATACGCTATTCTAACTAAGTAGAGACCGGAACTCAATTCTGTTGAAGAATAAAGATATTCTGTTGCTTGGGTTTTTTCGATAATATTTAGCATTCGACCATTTAGATCGAAAACTGAAATATTTAACATTAATTGATCGGGGTTTTTAACCGCAAACCCATTTCTTAAATTGCCAAATAGTAAACCATCAAGCATATCTTTTGCTAAATCTACTGTTTCCTCTTCATTAGAAGATCCAAATCTTAAATTGTTTAAATCAACAATATTTTCTGCATTCTTCGAATCGGAATAAACAACAACGGTTGGATTAGTAACACCCATTTCTTTAAGAGTGTAATCAGGGAGGGAAGAAATCGGGATTTTTCTCCGAGAAGTTTTTGACCAACTTTTAATCGCCGTATGATATAACAACGTATCGCTTTCAAGTAGAAATCCCTGAAACTGAAAAATTTGATATTCAGTCATGAAAGCCGTGTCTTTTTGGTGTCCATATCCAAAACCAGTACAAGCATTCGGAAGAGGCATTTGAGTTTCAACATACCATTGCTCCCTGTAGTCAGGGAACACAGATCTATGCTGAGCCCAAACTTGAGCAGCGGAGTCTGCATTTTGCCCGCCAACAGCGTTTATGAGAAATCCACTCTGAATACTTGGTCTCACAATATAAATCTGTGAAGTACACTGAGCAAAAACATAATTAAGAAATAAGCAGAAAACGGCCAGCGTAAGAGTTAGATTTTTTTTCATTTTCTTGAGTTTTAGGTAGAAGCCATCTCAAAAATGGCTAGCGTTAAAATTAACAATTAGTGTTTGATATTTAATTAAAAAGGACGGAGTATTTAATCTGGTCTGCCGGTTCAAAATAACCATTGCTGGAGATTAAGGCCTTAAACGGCAGAAATGCGGGACTTTTTAATGATCATACCGGTGCACGAAAACCTGTAGTATAATTTGCACTTATGTTTAAAAAGGAATATTTTTAATGTCTCAAAACACAAACAATACCCTTCTCTTCAAGAGTACGAGGCTTTTTCACGAGATTCCACCCAGCAAGGAGGGGGGATTTAGTGATTTTGTTGATTGAGAATGATGTACACTTACTTCGAAGATAATATGTTCACTTTTTTTGTCTGCAATAATGTTCCTTTATTAAAGACAGAGACAAAATACATTCCGGTCGAAAATTTAGAAACATCAATCTGAAGATAATTCTTATCCATTCGTTGTTGCAATAAAATTCTTCCCTGCAAGTCTCTGACTTCTATTTTAAGCAATTCATTACTTCTACAGACAATGTTCAACATATAAGTTGCAGGATTTGGGTAAACGTCAATTTGAGTTTGAGGTTCCTTTGACTTAATATCATTTATGACCGGACAATATTTCATGATCAGATAATCAGTCATATCCAATTGCGTATCATTATTACCGGCAACATAAATGCAACCTGTACTGTCCATTAATATATCAAAACCTTCATTTTCATTCACTGCTCCCGTAGATGGATAAAGATCTGTATAAATCAAATTTCCAGTTGTATCATATATCAATGTAAGAAAATTTGATTTTGAATTATTGTCAAATATACGACCGGTTGCAGCGACTACCCCATTTTGCGCCACAATTCCCATGCCTTCAGAAAAGGAAAATGGAGCAGTTGTCAAGTAGTTATGACTCCAATCAGTATCGCCATTCTCATTAAATCTGCTAACTGTTATCATATATGAAATATTATTCAGACCCGAGTCCACTCTACTTAAGACATAAATATTATTCATCTCATCAATTGAAACATCTGCTGGATAGTTTAATCCGGTGCCATAGTTTGGGACTCTGCCTGACCATACTAAAATTCCGGCAGGATCAAATTTATTTACAAATGTACCCCAGCCCGAACTGTCTATAAAACCAGTAACTATTGAATTACCATTAAGATCAATTGCCAATTTCTTTTCGTTATTCTTTAAAGAAGTCGGACTATTATAAACTGATTTCCAAAATATTGTACCTGATGTATCAATCTTTGCAACACACATATTTGTCATTCCCGGTTGAACTATTTTTGTAAAAGCAAGATACAATGATTCATTGCCTGAGTAAATTAAATTTTCAGCGCTCCATGAATTTGCAGAATCTGCAATCACTTTTTCCCATAAAAAACTTCCTGTTGAATCATATTTCAGCAGTATTTCAGATGAGAAATTTATTGAATCTCTTCTGGAACCTAAAACATAAATATTTTTCGAATCATCGAGAGCTATTGAAGCAGCAAAGTCATTGTTTGGCAACGTTCCGTAATAACTCATATAAACAAGGTTTCCACCCGAGTTTATTTTTGCTATATACATATCATTACCTGTATTTAAGGCTGGAGGCACTGACCCACATATATAAATGTTACCCTCTTTGTCTAAGATCATTTGACTCAAACTAATATTGCTATTCGGGCTCCCTATTCTTTTAGTCCATACAGGAGATCCGTTCGAATTAAACTTTGCAATAAGCAAATCATATGTATTTGTTCGGCTAAAACTAATTCCGCTTGAAATTAAGTTTCCATTTAAATCTCTACAAAGTTTATAACACCGATCATAAGACCCCTGAAAATTTTCTCTTGAGTCTGTCCATTTCAGAACTCCTGAAGCATTGAAATTAATTACAGCAAAGCTTTCCCGATAATTATATATGCTGCACCCAATCGAAACATTTCCGGCACTATCGATAGCGGCATCAACATATTCATCCCGTGCATGCATACTATCATCAAAACTATTTTGCCACATAAGACTTCCGGAAGAATCGTATTTCAAAATAATGATATCAAGGATATTTAAAGTATCAAAGGCTTGGCCTATGACTACAAGATTGCTATTGTTATCCAATAATATTCTACTGCCGAATTCTTTGTAGCCATTAATTACGCTGCTCAATGCATACCATTCTATAGTTCCATTAAAGTCCAATCTGGCGGTAAAGCATTTAGCTATGCCAGCAGTGTCGCAATTGCCTGCTGCATAAATTTTATTGCCAGAAATAACTGCTGAAACCAAAGCACAATTATGTCCGGCAAAAACCGGCTTATTCCAAATGATGTTTCCTGATGAATCATATTTAACAATTTGATTAAACCTTTTTGATATCAAATAATAATTCGAGGAATCATCTATAACCATATCGGATGCATCGTACGAAAAGACGGAGGGTGGTCCAATCCAGTTTACATTTAATGAAGAATCCATTTTGACGATATCGGATGACTGAATGCTTCCCGAAATTATCAGGTTGTTTTGTTGATCTATTCGAAGAAACAAAGGCGTATCATATTGATTGGAATCCAGCGGATACGTAACATATCCTGACCTGATTACCTGTCCAGCCGTATCAACTTTAAAAGTTAATACATCCTGTGGGTAATATGGATCACCTTGTAGTTGTCCGCCTCCAGTAAGATATAGGAAGTTGTCATTATCAAACTGCATATCTGAAAAATAATTTGGCTGCAAAGGCAATGAATGATAATGACTAGTGCGAATAGGACTGCCGCTTGTATCATATTTCATCAGTAGGTAGTCCTTAGAACTACCAGGAGCATATTCTGTGCCTCCAACATATAGAAATCCATCTTTATATTTAATTGTAACCGCTGTTGGATCAGAATAAAGGCTGCCGACATAAATTTGCTCCCATAGTCGTACACCGTCAGTAGAATACTTCGTTAAAACAATAATATTTATGTACGAACCTGTATCACGGTTACTCAGAATATAGGTGCTTCCGGCTTCATCCATGCAAAGTTTTACAATCTTAAATGGAGAAGGAACTGAATCATTTCCATAGCCACCTTCCCAGATGCGATTATATACCTGAGAAAAGCCGTTACTCCTTATTAAAAGACTAATGGAAATGAATAAAATTATGCGAATTGATTTCAAAGTAGGTCTGAATTTAAAAATTTGTTATAAAAAACCTAGGGTATCTACAACCAAGGGGTTTAGAATTATGTAATAGCTTATAACAAAACTAAATAACTTGTGTTGCTTTTTTGTCATTTAAAAAAAGCCGTGTATAATTTTATACAATCTCTATCCTAATCTTCCCGGTTTTTTCCGCAGACGCCTCGCTTCAGCGAATTTCTCCTATCTCCAGCGAAAACTGTCAGGAATTTCTTGAATTTCCCCTATTTATCATAGGTCTCCAAACGAAAACACCGCGTGTTTACTTTGAGAGTTTCATCCCCCGGAATTTGTATAATATTATACAATCCCTTATCCCTTAAATAGCTTCCTCAGACGAGTCTCAATTTACCGCAGGTAAAGGGAACCAGCGAAACATTCCTTTTGGCTGCAGCGAAACATGAGCGAAACATCTGTGGCTCCTAACAGCCCCTCCTAATGAAAAGCAAAAGGGCTCATTTTGGCGAAATGGTGCCTAATGAGCCCTAATGGAACGAAATGTGAGGTCCCGAGCGGTTTTTGCGAATTTTTATATGCACTTGGTTTGCTTGCCGTTGTGGAGCGCAAAGTGGGTTTAGCGAAACCTGAGCGAAACGTTTTGAACCTCGAATTGAAAGAATTCTCTCATAAAACAAGTTCTTTAAACCTCATCACCCAATTGATTTGCATTAAAATGAAAGAAATTGACAAAAATTTATTTTGATAAGGTAATATATTTATTACCTTTACTTAATGAAATACAATGAGTTCCTGCGGATCCTCAAGAAGGACGGATGGTATATTCTAAGAGTGGAAGGAAGTCATCATATCATGGCACATCCGACGAAGAAAGTTACACTTACCGTACCGGTTCATGGAAGTAAGGAAATCGGGAAAGGACTTGCCAATAAGATACTAAAAGCTGCAGGGCTCAAGTAAGGCAGCAACAAACAAATAACAATTATAGAGTTTAAGTAACAATCCGGGAATAATGAAAACGAAAATTAAAGTGATTATCGAAAAAACAAGTGATAGCTTTTCTGCCTATGCGGAGAAGGTATCACTCCCTGTAGGTACGATGGGAGATTCTATTGATGAGATCCGTAAAAACATGGTGGAAGCGTTGAATCTTCATCAGAAGCATCATCATAAATCTTTAGTAAAGGAAGCCGATTTGGATTTTCAGTTCGACCTTGCTTCCTTTTTTGCTTATTACAAAGTTATAAATGCAAAAGCACTTGGTGAACGAATTGGCATGCACCAATCACTCTTGGCTCAATATATTACCGGTAAAAAGAAACCATCATCGCGTCAGGTTGAACGTATTATGGAAGGAATACAAGAAGTAGCGCATGAACTACTAAAGCTCAAGATTGCCTGAGGGAATTGGATAATCCGGACATCTTGGCCAGTAAATTCCCTTTCGTAAAGAAATGTAAATTTCCCTGATTTAGCCTAAATTACTCATTAATATCCCGGAATTCAATAGTCAATGCTAAACGGAAAAAGGTTGTCAAGCCATCCGAATTATCCACATGAACGGGCTAAATCTTTGCCAATTAAACCTATGCAAACTTGGCCACATCATGAAATCAATGCATTAACAGGCTCGAATTCAATTTCACTTTTTTATACATGTTGATAAATTGACGATAAATTCATTCTGATATTTTAAGAACTTTCCGGACAAAACAAACACACAATGAAAGAGTATGGTCGCACATGGTGGGGGCAGCAATGGCTACAGTCGCTTGATCGAATTGATTTCAGCAATCGCCTAGACCGAGGCAGACGGTATGCAAATAACGGTTCCGTTAAGTCTATTTCTATCCATGGCAATCAGATAGAAGCCAAAGTACAGGGAAGTCAGATTAAGCCATATTCGATTTCAATCGTTGTGCCACCTTTTTTTGAAAAGGAGAAAATGATATTTAAAACGGCGATTAGCGAAAATACCCTTTTACTTTCAAAGTTACTTAACCGCGAGTTACCTGCCGAGCTATTGCAAATTGGAGAAAAAAATAAAATTAAAATATTCCCACAAAGCTGGCAGGATATCAAATTAAATTGCAGCTGTCCGGACTGGGCCGTACCATGTAAACATCTTGCGGCGGTTATTTATACCATTGCAAATGAAATTGATCAGAATCCCTTTATCGTTTTCAGGCTTCACAACTTTGATATTACAGCAGAGCTCTCAGAAATGAAACTTGATATCAGCTCTTTAGAAAAAGAAAAAATCTTTTCAATTGATGATTGTATCGAAAAACCCTCTGTTAAAAGAATCAAAAGCAAACAAGTGACGGAATTGCAGATACCTGATTTTTCCATTATAGAAAATTTATTGACCTCCATCCCACTTTTATTTCCATCTGCCTCCCTGTTTTTTTCATCTGATTTTAAAGAAATCCTTCAAAATATTTATAAACGCGCTTCAAAGGCAGAACAGGTTAATTTACTTGAAAAAAAGCAGCGTCAAAACAGCAGGTATTCAGATTTACGATTTGATCGATTTAGTTTCATGGTAGACAATAAAAAACAGTTTGTTGTGAAAGTCTTTAAGAAAAACCAAGAAACTGGAACAGTGATTGACTTTTCGGAATTGTTAATATTACTGACTCAAACTGAATCAAAACATCTCGAAAATTATTCCGCATCATTCATCGCACTTTACCGGATATTTCGTTTTTGCAACATTCTTGTTGAACGTGGAGCATATCTGCCGAGACTAATGCATTCAAATGAGGATGTTTACCAAATGCTCTGGATTCCTGCATTGTTAAATGAAACCGTAACAACTGTTTTTAATCGACTTTTACTCTGGCTACCAGACGAGACCGTAAATCTTGTATCAGAAAATCCTTTTAAAACAGGAAGAGTAAAAAATAAAACAATTAAATTTGTGCCAGTCAGGAAAGAACAAGCTCTCCAGTTATTGTGCTCTCTATTTATCACAAATTCAATACGGAATTCTAGTCAGCAGAATATTTTATTAAGAAAGCATACGAAAGCCGATCAAAAAGTATTGCAATTGTTTTTCACAGGTACTCCACAGGAATTTTCAGGTTTCAGCGAAAAAGAAATTCCCAATACTATCCAGTTATGGTTGCATCGATTTTACCTGGCCGAAAGAAAATTTAGTCCACTTATTCAGGTGCTTGAAATAAAAGATGAAGGATTCCAGGTAGAAGTATTGGTGAATAATAATGACAAGTCTGTCGGACATATTGAGAGCCTGTCTTCTTTCATGCAGAACAACAATGCCGAAGACAAGATGCAGGTGATGAAAAACCTGAATTTATTGAGTGAGTATTATCCGGATCTGAATAAGGTCATCCAATCGAATGGTAAGGAAAAATTAGTGTATAAATTAAATTCATTTTCAGATGTGTTGATCCGCATTCTACCGGCTCTTAATCTCTTTGGAATTAAAGCATTATTGCCGAAGAGTCTGCACAACCTCCTTCGGCCCAAAGTCTCACTTCGGTTATCAACAACTAAGAAAAACAATCAGTATTTTTCTCTGGGTGAATTGATTGATTACGACTGGCAGATTGCAATGGGAGAAAATCAGATGTCACCTAAAGATTTTATCAAACTATCCAAATCGACATCAGGATTGGTGAAGATTCGTGACCAGTATGTGATGATGACACAAGATGAAGTAACAAAAATCATAAGGCAACTTGAAAAACCGGAAGAACTGAGCAAGCACCAGTTACTTCAGGCGGCACTTAGTGCCGACTATGAAAGTGCCTTCGTGAAAATTGATGATAAACTGAAAAAACAAATAAAGGAAATTTCATCAGACGACAAGATCACTTTACCTGCCGGCTTAAAAGCAACATTAAGGCCATATCAACAAAGGGGATTTAACTGGATCTATAAAAACTCAAGATTAGGTCTTGGCTCACTATTGGCGGATGACATGGGATTGGGAAAAACACTGCAAGTCATTTCTGCATTATTAAAATTCAAAGAGGAGGGCATGCTTGAAAAGAAACCTGCACTAATAATTGTTCCAACCACACTCATTACTAACTGGCTGAATGAAATAAATCGTTTTGCTCCGGGATTGCGGACCCATTTATTTCACGGTAGCGGAAGAAAATTCACCAGCAAGAACGTTGACGTAATGATAACCACTTTTGGAATCGCACGTACTGAAAACGAAAGGCTCTGCAGGCAATCTTGGTATGTTATGGTAGTGGATGAAGCACAGAACATTAAAAACCCTGAAATCTCTCAGACCAAAGCAATCAAAAAAATTAAAGCAGATATAAAAATTGCAATGAGTGGGACACCCGTTGAAAACCGGCTGAGTGAATACTGGAGCATTTTCGATTTTGCTAATCCTGATTATCTGGGAAATGCAAATTGGTTTAATTCAGAATACGGGAAGCCAATTGAAATAAATCAGGATCAGCATAAGCTCACAAAATTTAAACTAATCACTTCACCCTTTATCATGAGAAGAGTAAAGACTGATAAGAGCATCATCAGCGATCTTCCAAACAAAGTCGAAAACAATCAATACTGCAGTCTTACGAAAGAGCAAGCTGCCCTTTACCAAAACCTCACACATGATTTAATGGAAATGGTGGAGAGCGCGGAAGGAATCAACAGACGTGGTCTGATTTTAAAATTACTTTTAGTACTTAAACAAGTTTGCAACCATCCCGCCCAATACCTTAAAAACGACAAGCATCCTCCTGAGTTGTCCGGAAAAATGATGATGCTTATACAGTTATTGGAAACTATATACGAAAACAATGAAAAAGTTTTAATTTTCTCACAGTACAGGGAAATGGGTGAAATACTTCGCAAAGTTATTCACAGTCATTTTGGTAAAAAAGCTTTGCAATTACATGGTGGAAATTCCCGCAAAGAACGTGATGAAATGGTGCATACATTCCAGAATTCAAAACAGGCAGACACATTCATATTAAGTATAAAAGCAGGAGGAACAGGGCTAAACTTAACCGCTGCGGCAAATGTAATTCATTATGATCTTTGGTGGAATCCCGCAGTGGAATCGCAGGCAACAGATCGCGCATTTCGTATCGGACAAAAACAAAATGTGATGGTGCACAGGATGATTACAAAAGGAACGCTTGAAGAAAAGATTGATGAAATGATTAAGAGTAAGAGAAGATTAGCAAATCTCACTGTTTCTAATGGGGAAAAATGGATCGGAGAATTGTCAAACAAAGAACTTATGAATTTAATTGCATTAGGGGGATAAAATATTGGGAACCTAAGCCCCCTCCAGCGAAACGGGAACGAAACGTTTTCAGTCGTTTTATGAAGCAAGACGAACCCTTCCTAATAATCTTTCACCAGAGCGTTTAATGGGATATTGAGAAACTCGTTCAGATTTCTGATCATTTCAAGAGTCAATTTTCTTTTTCGGTTAAGAATTTTAGAAACCTTGTCCTTACCGCCAAGATATTTTGCAAGATCTTTTTGTTTCAGGTTTTGTTGCTCCATTCTGTATTTAATTGCCTCAATTGGATCAGGAGCATTGATTTGATAATGTTCGTTCTCATATAACTCAATCAAGATAGCCAAAACATCGGCCATGTCGCTTTCCTTTGTTCCTTTTTTAGCAAGGAATAGTTTTTCAAACAATGCCATTGCTTTATTGTATTCCTTTTCCGTTTTAATCAATTTGAATTCCATAGATATTGATTTTTATTTTTAATAAACTTCAATTGTTGCTGCATCGATTTTATCATATTCCGCATGAGTGCCAATAAACTTAATAAATAACCAACCTTTTTGATAATTGATACTTGCGACAAGTCTGTATTTGTTACCTTTTATATTGAATACAACTCTGTCGTTTGTTATAATATCAGCAGAAGCAAAGTCAGCAATTACATCACTTGGTTTCCTCCATTTTTTTTTTGAGGCTACATCATTATACCATAATTCGAGAGCTTTTTTAGAATCAGCGTGCTTTTTCCAGAATTTAATTACGGTTCCACGATTATGGATATTCATACAAATTCCTTTTACGGAGCAAATATACGACAAAGTTGCCAAAAAGGCAACTTTTATTTTAAAGATAGTTTATTCATATTTTTGAGATTTATTCCCGGTATTTATTTGTAATAAGCAGCTATCGTTAATTGCAATATGAATTTGATTACTAAATAATCCACTGCAACGGTCAAAATCCCAGATGTCCATATCTCCGAAGGGTTCATAATATGCATATTTAGAACCGTCTTGAGAAAAGACCGCTTGGCCAAAATAATTATTTCGCCATGTATTTAAATTATCAATCCATGGACCTTGAATACCATTAGTAGTAAACAAAAACCGAAATGAATTGCCTGTACGAAATTGATGTACGACAACCCACCAATCACGACCATTACCATGCTTTGTTGCAGTCATCATTCCTCCAACAAGACTATCATGCAATAACACAGTGTTTTTTGAATTACTCCACCTAATCCTCCATCCAAAGCCATATCAATAATTGAATAATATAAATAATATGTTGCGAATGTGTTATTCATATCATCACTCGTGGAGTGAATGAGATAATATTTAGTTGAGTCGCCTGGCATCGGCAATACCAGATTGGCTTGTGGTATATGCAAACCATATGTACTTTGACTAGTTGTATAGGCGCTTGGGTTTAGACCACCACCATTAAGCATCGTGTCATCCAATGCGTTCGAAATATAAATTCCATTTGAAGCAAACAAGGGATTCCCAACATCATCACAAATTTGTCCATTTGTTTCGACCAATTCCTTTCTGCATTTCATTTCCGCCCAGTATTTGGATCGTGTAAATACCACTGCACAAATCAGAGATATCTGGGGTGATGCTATTTTGCTCCGGCTTAAGTACAATTTGCATCGTTACTCTTCCAAAGTTATCAATTATTTGAAGTACTTGTTCATTTTCTAAAGAATAGGTTATTGTTACCTCGGTCGAAGCCGGATTAGGATAGATTCCTAATGGAATAGATTTTGTAGCGCTTTTCCGTAAGAGCCACCCACTCAGTAAACAGGTTGCTCCGTCGTTATATTCCATTTCTGGATCAATAAGCAAATATAGGGACCGTGCACGATGCACTGCAGGACCACCCGCCAATGGACATTGCAAGGCAACACTAAGAATATCACTTGCTTTGTCATGAATGACTTGAGGGTTATTATTTTCTATATAGCCAAAATAAATGTCATTTACAAGTTGCTCATTTTGGACATACACATCAGAGCTTGCTATTTCATCGTTTGCAATTGATAACAAATCGACTTGAGTGGCATTAATTGTTTCAATCGTTGCAAAAGAAATTTCATTAAAATTGACAATATATTCATCAGCAGCGTACAGTCGGATTCCCATTGCACCTTTATCGTAAAGATGTATTTGGTTTCCGTTAATTATAGAGTTTGAGTTTGGAACATTATAATCTGCCGTAATAATTCCAAATGCATTGGAAGTAAATCCATCAACTCGGAATGGTCTGATTCCGCAATGAATCTCATTTTCTCTAATCAAGCAACCATCATTCTGCCTGTTATGTAAAAGTCCAACTCCAATAGCATTACAGTCAATGTAATTGTCAATGACAGCAATTCTCAGATTGTTTCCACTGCTTATGTACACACCCTTGTCACAATTTACGATTTGATTATGCTGTATATCTATGTTCGAACCCAAGGAATTGACACCGAATTGACAGCCTTCAATATCTGGGTCCGTTGCTGACTTCCTTCCATACATGACTAACGAACTATTACTCACATTGCCTTTCACGAATACGGCACTCCCGCCTTGATTTTGTCCTAATGAATATGAATCATAATCAATGATATTTTGGAAAGAGTAATTTTCAATCTGTAGGTTTGAACGCTTTGCAATCACCCCAAAATTCATATCATGGAATGTGTTTGTAGTACCAGGATTCGGTCCACCACCACCTAGGTTGAAAGAGGAATTATGGTCAACAAGAATACCTGCAAAGCTTCTTGTAAGGGGTATTGGCGATTGATTAAGATAACCGGGGCAAGGATTTTCAACCAAAACTACATGGTGATGAGATAGCTATTAGACGAAAACTGAAATAAAGATCAATCGAGCACAAATTTTTTGTTAAACCTTCTACCGTTTCTGTCAATAACGGAAATAATATAAATTCCATGATTCAAGGTTGGCGCTAAAAGGGTAGATTTGTTTTCAATCTTTTGCGAAAAAATTAATTTCCCTGCTAGATCAAGTATTTTAAAAAGTGCCAAATTTTCTCCCGCAATTTGAAACTGACCTGAGAAATAATTTACCGCTACGAAATTATCTAAAGAGTTAAGATTTTCTTCATTTGAAATTGAATGATCAACTCGAATAAGAATGGGTACTGGGTTTGCATAAATGGAATCTTGTGTATATCCAATTATTAAAGGATAACCCAGATCATCCAAAATCATTGATTTACATACGGCAATACCACGGCCTGAAATCTGTTGAGTCCATATAGTATCCCCGAACGAATCAGTTTTAATTAAGAGAATGACAGAACGGCCAAAGTAGTCATCTTGGTTTCCAATGATGAAAAATTCTCCAGTGCTTAACCTTACAGCTTTGAAAAGATTCAAACTTCTATATCCATTTACAGAAAAGTATGTCTTACTCCACAAACTGTCACCCATCGAATTAATAAAGTAAATTAGTCCCGGAAAATCACCGTTTGGATCTCCTTGAAGTGTACCTGTTACAATAAATGAATCCAAACCTGCTTTTGTTATTCCCATTGAAGTAAATCCTATTGCCAGTCCCGTAGTATCATAGTAAGACTGACTCCAAATAATTCCGCATAGACTATCAATTTTATAAACTCTGGTATTTTTAACAGGATTTATCGTGGTTAAGACAATCGGGTTATCATCTATTGAAAACTCAATTGCATTATTGGAAGACACAAACCCATTTTCGAGCAACTTGGTGCTGCATAAAATTGTTCCCGAACTATCAAGACGTACAAAATATGCTGGATCATGATATAATGCGCTATCGTTAAAGACGCATATATAAAACTCATTGGAATTATTCATGGTAATTGCGGATACATGTCCATCAAGATGAACATTTACCTCAGTTTTCCATTGTCTGTTTCCCATTGAATCTAATTTAATCACAGAAGCAACATTGCCGGAATCTCCGCCAATAATAAAACCATCATCCGTAGTACATCTGCCACTCCTGATCGTGTAATCTGGAATTACAATTTGCTTAATAGGAGTTCCCAACTTATCAATAACCCTGATACTACCACCAGGAAAGCTATTTCCAAATACTACGAAGTTTTGGTTTGATGTTGTATCAATACTAACAAGCGTACCCAATGAATCATATTCAATATAAGTTAGCGGAAGCTGTGCATGAACGGAAATCGCTAATCCAAAAAATCCGGTTACTAGAAATGCTTTTTTAAAAAATTGAAATTTATTCATGATTGTGTATTTACGCAGCTTTTATATCCATCAAAACTACATTAAATATCTCTACGCTCTCTCAATACAGAAATTGCGGTCCATCGTTTCTGACGATTGATATCCCCACACTCGGCGATAGCAAGTGTAAAGCTAAAGGAAATGTTGATTGAAAAGCGTATGCATTCATTTAATCTATGAATAATTAAATCAGTAAATTAATTTTGTAAATTAATTAAAGAAAATGCACCGGACCATTCTCCATTTCGGTGGAATATTGTGTGAATGCCTGTGCGTATAGTCATTCCGCTGAGCATGGGGACCTGCTTCAACCTTTGCCAAGTAAAAAAATAACCACAGAGTTGAAATTGCATGAAAAGATCGAAATGGCAGCTTGTATAAAATTATACACTCCCTTGTTCACCTCAGGAACCGTTCATTTTACCGCAGACAAAAACTCTCAGCGAAACATTCCTTTGGGCTCCAGCGAAACATGAGCGAAACATGTATGTCTCCTAACGGCTTCTAATGGCTCCTAATGAAAAGCAAAAGGGCTCATTTTGGCGAAATGGTGCGAAATGAGCCCTAATGGGATGAAACTTGAGGTCCCAAGCGGATTTGGACTTTCTACCTGAACAAGTTTATTTTCATACACTTGCAATAATGATTTTTTGCGACTGAAACAAAACTGAAACATATTATTTATTGTAAAATTCAAATATCCACTCACAAGAAATGTAAATATGTATGAATTAAACTATTCATTCTTTCCAAAACGCCTGTGACATTACTTCCTGTTCGGTTGCAGAAATTTTATACTTTTTTGCCAATACTTTCCAATTACCGACGGACTTTTTTACCTCATCAATAATTTTACTGGCTCTTTTCTCATCCAGTCGAAAATATTTTGCAACATCCATAGCCAAAGACAAATCAAGAGAGTTATCATTTTCGGATATGTTGAGCTTCAGTCCTGTTCCTGTTTCCTCCGGGTTAATATCAAAAGCGGGTGAAAGAATCCACCCGTTTTTTGTCAGCATGAATCCGTGATTCCGAAGGTGATCGTCAGTATTCTTCACACAAATACTAAATACGATTCTTCTCCATAACTCTTCATTATCCTTTTCAACATTTGCTCCATACTTCATCAGGAACTGTGCAAATTCCAAATAACTTACACCTTCTTTGAAGTCAGCCCCATCATTGTGTCCTAACAATGTCATTGCCGAAGCGAAGTGAATCCGTTCACCTTGTTCCGTTCTGTCAAATCTTTTTGTCAGGAATGTATGATGCCTCCCGTGGAACTTTTCAATTCGCGCTTCCGAAATATTTAAACCAGCATTTATCGCCAAATCATGCACAACCATTTCCCACGCTCCAATATCTTTTTCATCGTTTCTGCTTGGAAATTTTGCTATCCATAAATTATTATTGTTATCCAATACACCCGCTTTCGGTCTTGCTCCACCTAATGAAGAACCGGGATCAATAAGCATGTTAAGCCATTTTAAATATTCCGGATCATGAATAAAATCGTCTTTTTCAATTTGCAGACTTGCATATGACAATTCTCTTAATGAAGTCCATGGAGGTGATGCAAATTCCTTATTGTTATTCAGAAACTGCCCGTGTTCATCTTCTTTGAAACGAATGCCTCCCATTCTGTGGCCGTCGAAAACTCCGAGAAGATAATCCGTTTCATATAGATTTTTAGGTTCCCTTTTTTCCGCTCTTGCTATTACAGCTTCACGCCTCCTCATTAGCAGCCTACCCCAACGATCGGGAGACGAGTCCAGGAAAATGCCAAAATTACTTTTAGGTTCTCCTAGATATTGAACACCTGAAAATAGCTGTAGATCAGGGTCAATATTTTGAGCATTGCCTGAATTCAGCCAGTCTTTCGTGTACTCAAATGAAAATATTTCTTTTCCGCGTGTTGGTATTGATCTCAGAATTCCCATAAGAGCAGGATCATTGATCCCCTTCCAATGTGCATACACCAATACTTCTCTTTGTGAATTTTTTGTTGCCATGTCAATCAGGTTTATTGAGGTCTTTTCGGAGCTCTTTCTTTCACAAGTAAATTTGCATCCTGCAGTTTTCTCCCTAACGAATCATCGACAGCTACTTTTAATAAATCCTTCTCAAGTCCTAATACACATAAAACTTGCAGATAGGTTCCCATTGCAACGCTTGGAGATCCCCGTTCAACAGACCAAAGTGTAGGGCGACTAATATTTGCCCTTTCCGCCACCTGTTCAGCGCTTAGCTTCCTGCGTAACCTTGCTAACTTTATATTTTCTCCGAATTCAGTTAAAATTCTTTGTACAGTAGGCAGTATTACTTTTGCTTTCATAACTTTAAATATTTTTTACAAATATACTAAATATGATAATAATTGTTATCATTATGAGAACAATTTTAACTAAAAGTGGTAAATTTTCATTTTTTCCATCTTTTGCGCTTACCGGAAAATTTTGATGCCTCCGAAACATTCCCTCAATACAGCCACATACACTGACCAGGAAGCTTATTTGCATGTTACGATATTATATTATAACTTTGTCTATAATGTATCGATACGCACAAAATAACATAACAGGCTACTAATTATGGACAGAGTAAGAATCGAACTGCACATGACGAAAGAGGAGATAAGACTCCTTGATGCAATCGGAAAAATTGAAGGAAGAAGCAGAAAAAACTTGTGTGAAACGGAAATCCGCAGGTTTATGCGGTCATACCAGATGCCGAAAAAGAAAAAATAAACAATCTAAATAACTAAACAATGAATGCAGCGACCATTACGCCAAATTACTTCAGCGTCTCCCCGATTCTATTTTCGGCCGTTGAAAAAACTGTGGCATCAGGGCTTCTGAACGAAATCAGTCGCGCGGCCTCAAAAATAAAAAATGAGAAAATAAAAACGATTGAAGAGCAACTGCTTATCTTAAGTCACTATTGATAAGCTGACTTGTCTAAAAAAACAATATGGTAATTACACAAACAAGGCGATTCATGCAGGAAGGCTGCAGGATTCCTCTTTTAAGTCTTAAAAGTGCCTCATTTTTTCTTATTTGAATAATTTTACTTTTTTAAGCCAAATACATTATACTTATTTGTATATTTGCTTTTAATTATGGCAAAAGCAAAACTACTAAATCCATTTTCTGAGGAATTGATTATTGATCGCTTGAGATTTGAAAATCCATGGTGGATCAGCGGACAAACAGAAGATGATTACAATCAGCTGAAACGTCGATTGTATTTTAACTTATTTCATCCTTTAGTTACAGAGACAGCGGTACGCAGGGCGGTGGTGCTCATGGGTCCACGTCGTGTAGGAAAAACCGTGATGTTACACCATACAATCCAACATCTGTTAAATCTAAATATTACTGCGCAAAAAATTTGCTTCATCAATATTGAGAACCCTATTTATAACAACATTGGTTTAGATCAACTTTTTCAGTTTGCTAGAAAAGCTACGGGACTAAAGGATACTAAAGGGTGGTTCATCTTTTTTGACGAGATTCAATACTTAAAAGATTGGGAAGTCCATTTAAAAGTGCTTGTTGACAGTTATCCTCATTCCAAATTTATTGCTTCAGGTTCTGCGGCAGCAGCTTTGAAACTCAAAAGTGATGAAAGTGGTGCCGGTCGTTTTACAGATTTTCTTTTGCCTCCATTAACATTCAATGAATACATTGCTTTGAAAGACTTAAACAGTCTGATAATTCCTGCACCTTCAGTCTGGTCTGGAAATGTCCTGCAATCTTATTCAACTATCAATATTAAAGAATTGAACAGGCATTTTATTGATTACATTAATTTCGGGGGGTATCCCGAGGTGATTTTCAATGAAAAAATTCAAGCGAATCCCGGAAGGTATATCCGAAGCGATATTGTAGACAAGGTATTGCTGAGGGACCTGCCAAGCCTTTATGGAATACAGGATGTCCAGGAGTTAAATTCTTTGTTTACAACCTTGGCCTATCATAGCGGGCAGGAAACTTCCCTTGAAGGATTGAGCAAAGCGTCAAACGTCGATAAATATTTGCTAAAGAAATATCTCGAATATTTAGAAGCCGCATTTCTGATCCGGATCATTCATCGTATTGATGATAATGCAAAAAGATTCAAACGGATGAACTTCTTCAAAGTGTATCTCACAAATCCTTCTCTAAGAAGTGCTCTGTTCTCCCCGCTTCAACCGAATGACGATATGCTTGGATCAATGGTTGAGACCGCCATTTATTCACAATGGATGCACAGGGAATGGTTTACTCCATGGTATTCGAGATGGCCGACTGGCGAAGTTGATATGGTAGGTCTCGATGAGAAAAAAATGAAGCCTCAATGGGCTTTGGAGATTAAATGGTCAAACCGCTACTTCGACTCGCCGGGAGATTTGAAAAGTCTGATTCAATTCTGTCACAAGAATAAATTAAACCAGGCACTCTCTACAACTATTGATAAAGAAGGTAAAAAGGAAATAGCCGGGATTACCATCCATTACATTCCTTCTTCTGTGTATGCTTATGTTGTAAGCAGTAATACACTCGAACAAAAAATGAAAAAAGGAATTTAGTTTTTATAGCCTATGAATAGAGCGCATGGACATCCTCACGGACAATATGTCAATGAGGGATATGTAGCCTTTCTGCTCTTGTTAGGCTAAGCTTATTGCTGTAATTAGAACCTTATCCAGCTTTGATGCCAAACACAATCCCCATAAATAAGATCCGACTGATTTTACGGCTTTACAAAGCAGGAGCAAGTAAGCGCGCGATGGCACGAAAAATGAACTACCCCGCCGCAAGCGGACGGGGTATCTGTGCTACTGCTTAAAATA
>CAYHCU010000008.1:0-7686 GCA_964355035.1 uncultured Flavobacteriales bacterium
CCTAATTGAATAGAGTCGATTTTAAGGATTGAAGATAGGTGTTGGTGGATTCTTGAGGCCACGAATACTCCTCTGGGTTGGAGACCGATAAGTGCCGAATTAGCGAAATCGTCATGATTTTCGATCAATTGATAGCAAAGCCTCCTGATCGTAATTTCGAAATTGGTACTGTTTAAAAGCAGTCTTTTTTGCATTGCGCTTGCGAAGCTACGGGATTTATTAGGAAGGGGCAAGTTTTTTTCGTCGTTCGAAGTGCGTTTTTCGGAGTTCGAAATTCGTTTTTCGAAATTCGGATTCACTTTGAAAAGCATTTTCGCAGATACTAAAGTCGATTATTGCTTTCTATCATGAATTGCATAATTTGTAACATTGCCTGTCTGATTGATTATATCAAAATTGAAATTTTCTTCAATTTCCTTCTTGACTTCCGACTGATAAGCGATTACTTTAATATTGTCTTTTAGGTTGTTCCTGTCCATGAGTGAAACATTCACTCCTTTATCCTTAAGTATCCTTAGGTAAAAAGCATTTTGGGTAGTATAACCATCAGAAAGAAAATAGTATCCATCACATCTACATAACCTTTAACTGCTGATTTCAAATAGTATCCAATTTCATAAAAGTCCTTATCCCATGAATACTCTTTAGGCAAATACGTTTTCTCAATTATTTTTCTGTAAGGGTTTATTGAGATAATAAAAAGAAAAATAAAAGGAAGTATATTATATCGCAAACCATTGTTTGCCCACTCAAAGTTTTTAAGTAAGTCGAAAACATAATAAATAAACATAGCCACCGGAATTACCAGGAATGGATACAAAGGAACATCATACCATTCCAATTTTGTTTGCGCACTAGAGATGATCAGGAAAAAAGTGACAATTAATAAGAATGAAAATACGACAAAGCGGTTAATCAATTTGTCTTTTAACAGAAATCCGATAATCAAACCGCACGGAACCAGAAGGTACCATGTCGAAAACTGAAACGCAATCATATTATTATAATAATACATGAAGTCCTGTTTGTGATTCTCTACTACATTCAGAAAACGTCCTCCAAATTCATTTTCGTAGACTGCCGCTAAATACCCATGATTTAATTTCTCGCGAAGAAGATAGTACCCGACTGTAACAAATAAAAAGGAGAGAAAGCCAATATAAAAATGTTTATTCTTAAGGATTGAGAAAATCTGCATTTGCCACAATGCATAGATGGCAAGTGCCGGAATAAACAAAAGACCGACAATACTTTTTGTAAGGACAGCAAGCGCTGTTGAAAGAAAGAATAAGTAGAGGTGTTTGTTTTTCTTTGATTCAATAAATAAAAAGAAGAACAGACAACTTATAGTAGTAAAGAATGCAAGCATTGCATCATAATCTCCTGTTCTGCTGGCATGCACATTAATGTAGCCATGTGAAGTGATCAACACAAGTACAGCGATAAATCCAAACCAGAATTTTTTCAGATAACGTATTGAAAAGATCAGGAGAGCCAGACAAGTAAAGAATGCAGCAAAAGCAGAAGGTAGACGAACCGAAAGTTCGTTCACGCCAAGAAATTTCATAAACATCACCTGGAACCAAATCAGCAATGGCGGCTTTGTGTTCCACATATCCGGTTTTCCATCATAATGCGTAACAATATAATCACCATCATCGTGCATTTCATAGGCATTCATCGCTACCCTTGCTTCATCCCAAAGCCGGATCGGTAAAGTATTCAAATGCCCAAAAACAGGCATGTAAACCAATGCAGCGAGGATAATAAATTTGAAATACTTTGATATAAGTTGCTTCATAATTCCCACTAAATTATTCGCAAGGTATATAATTTATCAATATTTATTTTGCTCGAAAATCGAAGTTCGGCATTCGATATTCGATCAAAAAAAAACCGCCCAATTCGAAAACGGGCGGCTTTAAATAATTATGAAAAAAGATTACTCAGCGGCAGCGGCATTATCGCTATCACTTTTTTTCTTTTCGGCAGCTTCCATTGAATTTTTAAGATTGCTTAGAACGCTAAGATCACCTAATGTAGTTTTCTCAACACTTTCTTTTACTTTCTTCACTGCTTTAACACCTTCTTCACGTTCAGCGGACTTTGCAGAACCTTCAGCAACTCTTGTTTGAGCAGACACTTCTTCGTGAATACGGCTATGAGAAACAACGATCTTACGTTGGTCTTTACTGAATTCGATTACTTTGAATTCTGCTTTCTCATCACCTTTAAGAGTTTTACCATCTATTTTCACCATATGTTTGCTTGGAGCAAATGCTTCAACGCCATAAGAGAGAGCAACAGATGCACCCTTTTCACCAATTTTAAGAACGGTTCCTTCGTGAACTGAATCAACAGTAAAGATTGATTCAAATACATCCCAAGGATTTTCTTCCAATTGTTTGTGACCTAAACTCAATCGACGATTTTCAGGATCCACTTCAAGAACTACAACATCCATCTTCTCTCCTACTTTCGTAAATTCTGACGGGTGTTTAATTTTCTTGCTCCATGAAAGATCAGAGATATGAACCAAGCCATCGATACCTTCTTCTAATTCAACGAACACTCCGAAGTTTTGGAAGTTTTTAACGGTAGCTGTATGCTTTGAACCTACAGGATATTTAGCAGCAACATCAATCCAAGGATCAGTTTTTAATTGCTTTAATCCAAGAGACATTTTACGTTCTTCACGATCAAGAGTAAGAACAACAGCATCAATTTCATCGCCTACTTTCAAGAATTCATGCGGGCTACGTAAGTGTTGTGACCAAGACATTTCAGAAACGTGAATAAGTCCTTCTACGCCCGGAGCGATCTCTACGAAAGCACCATAATCAGCGATGACAACAACTTTACCTTTCACTTTGTCACCAATAGCAAGTTTCTCATCAAGTTGAGTCCAAGGATGCGGAGTAAGTTGTTTCAATCCAAGAGCGATACGTTTCTTCTCATCATCAAAGTCAAGAATAACGACGTTGACTTTCTGATCCAATTTAAGAACTTCTTCAGGGTGAGAAATACGTCCCCATGAAATATCCGTAATGTGAAGTAAACCATCCACACCACCAAGATCCATAAACACACCGTAAGAGGTAATATTTTTAACAGTACCTTCGAGAACCTGGCCTTTTTCCAGTTTCTTCATGATCTCTGCTTTTTGTTGTTCTAATTCTTCTTCGATAAGAACTTTATGCGAAACAACTACGTTCTTGAATTCATTGTTGATTTTAACAACTTTAAATTCCATTGTTTTACCAACGAATTGATCGTAGTCACGAATAGGTTTCACATCAATTTGAGAACCCGGTAAGAATGCTTCGATACCGAATACATCCACGATAAGTCCACCTTTCGTACGGCATTTAACAAAGCCCTGAATGATTTCATCACCTTCAAGAGAAGCATTAACGCGATCCCAAGATTTAAGTGCACGAGCCTTCTTGTGAGAAAGAATTAACTGTCCGTTTTTGTCTTCTTGTGTTTCAACATAAACCTCCACTTTGTCGCCGGATTTAAGATCAGGCATGTGGCGGAATTCTGTAAGAGCCACTAATCCATCGGATTTGTAACCAATGTTAATCAAAACATCTTTTGATGAAATAGAAACAACAATTCCATCTACAATGTCATGTTCTACTACGGCACTCAGAGTTTCATCGTACTGTTTTTCCATTTTAGTACGTTCTTCATCCGAGTAATCGCTAGCGCCTTTATTGCTAGTGGATTCCCAGTTAAAAGGTTCCGGTATGTAGGTCGGAGCCGGAGTAGTAATTTCGTCTGTAATCATTTAAATTTTAATGTTATATAGGTTTGATTTCGGTTCAATTTTACGAGGACGCAAATGTATCAAAAATAATCAAACGAAAAAAGTCTGTAAGAGAATCTTTTTAACGGGATTAGGCCAGTGAATGGGAGGATAAAGGAGGCAGTATTTAAAGTTCGGAGCGACGGTAAAAACGAATTTCGGATTTCGGAATGCGGATTTCGGGGGTGTTTTCAAACTTTCAGTAAGTAATTGAATGTAACCCGGTCAAAATACTGAGGGTCGCATTCATTTTCCGGGAAGTGAACAAAAACACTTGCCTAATTTGTGTCTATAGGAAGAATTGGATTGCTTTTGTTGTGGTTCCTAGAGATTGTTGCAGCAATTGATTCCGAAGGTGAGTGCATTAGTTGTTGAAGCTCTGATTTTTTTATGCCGCTGAACCTAATAGAAACATATTTTCTCCTCGTAAAATCTGCGTTTTGATCTGCGAAATCCGCGGTATCTGCGGGAAATAAATGCAGTTAATTTTCTCCCGCAGATACCACGGATTTCGCAGATCAAGCCCAGATTCAATGTGACCTAAAATCCATTTACTTTTCCGAAAATTTTCTGATGAAATAAAATGAAACGCTCCTGCATTAAATTACTCCCCAACTTTTAATACTGATCCAATATTAATCGTCACTAGAGATGCAAGAGAGTAAAAATGGTTGAAAATTTGCAAAAAACGGACAAAAAAATCAAGCTGCTTTAAATGTGGATTCAATTTTTTCAGCCACTTTTTGCATCAACCACATTGGAGTTGAGGTTGCTCCGCATATTCCGACATTTTGCGCGCCATCGAACCAATTAAAATCGAGTTCGTCATCGGAGGAAATAAAGTACGTTTTAGGGTTTTCAGACTTACAAACTTCAAAAAGCGCTTTTCCGTTCGAACTTTTTTTACCGCTTACAAAAAGGACGACATCGAATTCTCGTGAAAACTTTCGGAGTTGCGGCTCACGGTTGGAAACCTGACGACAGATGGTGTCATTAGAGACCATATATTCTTCAGCAATTTCCTTTTCGACAACTTCTGAAGAACGCACTTCAATGAGGGCTTTCATTTTAGCAAAACCGGCACTACTTTTTGTTGTTTGTGAGAAAAAAGTAATTGGCTTGGAGAAATCAATTTTATTGATATCCTCTTCAGAACGAACAATGACAGCATTCCCTCCTGTTTGCCCGACCAGACCATTTACTTCAGCATGATCTATTTCACCATAAATCACAATTTGTCCATCATTTTCAACAGCATCATCATAACTAATGCGAACACGGTTTTGGAGTTTGAGAACGACAGGACAAGAAGCATCGATTAATTCAATGTTATTTGCAAGAGCAACTTCATAAGTCTCAGGTGGTTCTCCATGAGCACGAATAAGAACTTTACAATCATGCAAACTTTTGAGATCATTATGATCAATTACTTTTAAACCTCTTTTGGTTAATCGTTCAACTTCCATATTGTTATGAACGATATCGCCCAAACAATAAAGCGAGCCTGATTTTTCAAGCTCTTCTTCTGCTTTTTGAATTGCATAAACAACTCCAAAACAGAATCCGGAAAATTGATCGATGGTTACTTTCATTTGGGTGGTCGATGTTTGTTATTCGTTATTCGTTATTCGATGTTCGTTTTTCGTTTTTCGAGTAACGAAATTCGAAATATCATCCGCAAACTTCGGCAATTAGCTTCATAGCAAAATCAAGCTGCTCCTGTTCGGTAAGGTATGAATTGTCGAGTATTATAGCATCATCTGCTTGTTTCAGGGGACTTTCGGAGCGGTGTGTATCGGTAAAATCGCGGTCTTCGATATTTTTCATGACTTCGTCGACTGTGACCATAAAGCCTTTTTGATTAAATTCATCAAAACGTCTTTTTGCGCGAATTTCTTTATTTGCAGTCATAAAAATCTTCAGCTCAGCATGAGGGAATACCATGGTTCCGATATCTCGGCCATCCATTACAATACCTTTTTGCTTTCCATAGCCTTGTTGCAATGCAACCATTCTATGTCGGATGGCTGGAATAGCACTTACCGGGCTCACCCAATCAGAAACTTTAAGGTCGCGAATTTTTTTCTCGACGTTAATTTCATTCAAATAAACTTCAGATAAGCCATTGTCCGGATTAATATGAAAAGCGACATGGATATGATCCAACATTGCATCTAATTGCTCTTCAGTCATTTTTTGAAGGTCTTCTAAACTTAATCCATGCTGTTGAACAAATAATGTTACAGCCCGATACATTGCTCCGGAATCGATATAGCGATAACCTAGTCGTTTAGCAATAGCCTTGGCCATGGTACTTTTTCCACAAGAAGAGTAACCATCTATTGCAATGATTATTTTTCCCGCATTTGGTCCAGGCGAAAGGTTCATGTTTTTTGAATGTTGGATGATTATGTCCACTTGGCAAAGAAATAAAAAATTCGGGAAACTATCTGCATTTGGGAAGCTTTAATTAAGTCAAAAATCAGAATTCAAAAGTAAAAATGTTGCAAAAGTGAAGGAAGAAATTTTAAGGTTGTCCCTACTTACAAATTTTCAAATTAAAAATTAGAAGTAATAGACAACTTCGCCATTTACAGCATTTTGACTTTTGAATTCTGACTTTTGACTTTATTTAACAAATTCCGCCAAGTTGGTAGAAATAGAAAAGTGATCAGCTCCACCGCCAAGATGATAACCGGCTCTTCCATAACTAATGATGAATTTACTTATTTTCATACTAACACCAAAAGAAAATCCGGTAAGTCCCGGTCTGGTAGTCACCATGAGTTCTTTTCTACGTTCAAAATTATAACCTGCATTAATATGAAAATTTTTTGTCAATAAGATTTCTGCAGCAAGGATAAAATGGCGAGAAAGTTTATTCCCAAAATTAATTGTTTTAATTTGAGCTTCGCCTGTGACCGGATCAACATCACCTAAATCAAAAGGATCAGTATATGAAAGATCGAAGGTTTCTAAGTGTCGGTATGTCAAATTGAAACGCAAAGGAGTATGTGCTAATCGTTTTGATATACCAATCAATGCTTCTGCAGGAAAAGATTCATCGGCCCCATCTATATAATTATTTATTTGACGCCCAACATTTTTGATTTGAACAGTGGCGGTAATGTTTCTGAGAGTATCGCAAAAAGTTGCAGATAGATCAGCCGCAATTCCAAAAGAATTATAAATGTAATAATCACTATAAAGGAATTTTATTGAAGCGCCATAACTAAACAACTTATTGAGCTGTTTTCCATACGCAAAATTCAATGAATAGTCTGATGCTTTGAAAGTACCTACAATTGTTCCGAACTCATCTGTCTCCAAAAACTGACCATAACTGGCAAAATTCATTGAAGCCAGAAAAGTTCCGATTTTTTCATAGTGTTTTGCATAGGCAACGTTTCCAAATTTAATTCCGTCGGCATAGGATACACCGCTGAATGAAATGGATTTACTCATGCTTGAATTGAGCAAAGAAGCCGCCTGCATTCCATTGTTTATATCGTCATCTTTAACAGTGATAAATGTCCCACCCAAAGAAGCGACACGAGCTGATGCCGGAATGTTCAGCGATTGGTAAACAAAATGGCCGCCAATTTGACCAAAACTAATATGAACAGCAAAGAATACAAATACAGCCGTCAGAATTTTTGTAAGTTTCATAGTTATTGCAAAGAAAGGAATAAATTCGGAAACGAAGGAAAAGGGGGAATATTTTGGGAGGGTGGATTGTTTGAAAATTGCGGATTTCGGAATTGGGATTTCGAATTACCGGGATCAACCGGAATCTGAAATTTTACTACCTTCACCAGTCAAAATTTAGAGTCAACTATGCAGGAAGAAAAAGAGTTGTTGGAGATTTACGGTGC